>NZ_JBEXYB010000009.1:171212-213552 GCF_040630715.1 Streptomyces sp. NPDC005752
GCGACACGGCCGGCACCCCCGGCCACCGTCACCACCAGGAGAGGTGCCCGGAGCGGCTTATCGGGGACCAGAAGAACATCTCGAGGTCGGGCCTCAAAACCCACGCAGGTTCGAATCCTGCCCTCTCCGCCCTGTCGAGTCCGGTTGTTATCGGCCGCTGGAATTCATGTTGCTCCAGAATTCCGCCGCATCGATTCCTGACTCGTAGTCACGGCGGTCCGACCACCCGCGCGCCCCTCCCCTGTGGTGCCGCGGCCACCGGACTCCGATGAAGCCGCCGGACCCCCCCGTACCGGCGGAGCAACCACCTCGACGGGCCGTCGCCACATGCGGCCCGTCGAGGTGTTGGCGTTCCACCCTCTCCCCCCTACGGGCCACCCGCGCTCACCCCGCAACCGCCGGGGCGGCCCCCCTTCCCGCTTCCCGGGGGCAACCGCTCCAGCAGAAAAATACCTTCTCAAAGGAATTATTCTGTGGCAGGATGCATGCGGGAGGAAGCTCCAGGGTCGATCGGGAAGACCCCGGAGATCGCCACGCGCCGGCCTCCGCAGCCCCAGGCTGCGGCTCCTGCGGCCATGACGAGTCCCCACCCGTGTTCAGCCGTCTTTGCCGCCCGAACGCCAAGGGGGAAAACGTCATGCTGAGCTTCTCGATTCTCGGCGCACTCCAGATCCGTACCGCGTTAGGTCCCGCGGAGATCTCCGGTGATCTCCAGCGGACCCTTATCCAGACCCTCCTCGTGAACGAGGGGCAGTCCATCTCAGGCGAGAGTCTCGTCGAGGAGATGTGGGGCGAGTCGGTCCCGGACAACCAGGCGAACGCCCTGCAGGCCCACATCAGCCGCCTGCGACGGAAGCTGAAGAGCCTGGAACCCGAAAGGGCGTCCTCCCGGGTCACCATCCATCCCTCCGGTTACCGGCTCACCGTCACCGAAGGGGAGCTCGACGCCGCCGAGTTCGCCAAGACCGTCCGGCAGGCGGAGGTCGCCGCCGCCGCTGATCCGGCCGCCACCGCCCGCCTGCTCGGAAACGCCCTGGCGATGTGGCGCGGCCCCGTCTTCGGTGACTTCACCGGCGGCACACTGTGCCAGCTGGCCTGCGGCCGTTACGAGGAACACCGCATGCGGGCCATGGAACTCCGCTTCGACGCCGAGCTGCGGCTTCGCAACCACGCCGCCGTACTCGCCGAGCTCCACGACGCCCACACCAACCATCCCCTGCGGGAACGCTTCTGCGAGCAGCTGATGATCGCCCTCTACCGCTCGGGCCGCCAGGCCGACGCCCTGAATGTCTACCGCCGGATGTGGCAGCACCTCTCGGACGAGCTGGGCATCGAGCCCTCGCCCTCGCTCCGCAGTGTGGAGAACGCGATCCTCTCGCACGACCCGGCCCTCGCGTGCGACTCCCCGGCGTCGTTCGTACTCCAGCCGGCGTGAACCGTTCCCCGTCCGCGCCGGCCGTGTAAGCCGGCCGTCAGCGCCCGGTCAGCCCCTGTTGCGACGATCTGCACGGACGACGGAAACGTACATGAGCAGTCCCCCATACATTCGGAGACCCCCATGACCACGAGTCAGACCTCTGCCCGCCCCGCGGACACCGCCGGACGCGTGGCGGCCGCACGCCCTCTGCGCCTGTTCCTCGCGTTGGACGCCGCCGTGACCGCCGGGAACGGCCTCATCTACCTGCTCGCCGCCGGCCCCGTCGGCGAGCTGCTCGACCTGGACACCGGGCTGCTGCGCGGCATCGGTGCGTTCCTCACCGTGTACGGCATCCTCGTGGCCGTCCTGGCCACCCGCCCGGTGCCGGCCGCCGGCGCCACCAAGGTGGTCATCGAGGCCAACCTGCTGTGGGCGGTCGCGAGCGTGGTCACTGCCGTCTTCGGCTGGTTCGATCCGAACACCGTGGGCACCGTCTGGATCCTGATGCAGGCGGCCGTCGTCGGAGGCTTCGCCGTTCTGCAGATCAACGGCCTGCGCCGGCTCGGCAACTGAACCTGCGGCACGACTCTCGAAACGCCTCGTCGACGGACGACGCTGCCGGGGCTACCGACTACTGGTAGGGGGAGACATGCGGTTCCACGTCGCGGAGCTGGCCGAGATCCGGGAGCGGGTACACGCGGGCCCGAGCGAGAAGGCCACCGCCGCCCAGAAGGCCAAGGGCAAGCTCACCGCCCGGGAACGGATCGGCCTGCTCCTCGACGAGGACTCGTTCCACGAGGTGGAGCCCCTGCGTCGGCACCGGGCGACCGGCTTCGGCCTGGAGGCCAAGCGGCCGTACACGGACGGAGTCATCACCGGCTGGGGCACCGTGAGAGGCCGCCCCGTCTTCGTCTACGCGCACGACTTCCGCATATTCGGCGGGGCGCTCGGCGAGGCCCATGCTTCCAAGATCCACAAGATCATGGACCTGGCCATGTCGGCGGGCGCCCCGCTCGTGTCACTCAATGACGGTGCGGGCGCCCGTATCCAGGAAGGCGTCACCGCCCTGGCCGGCTACGGCGGGATCTTCCGCCGCAACACCAAGGCGTCCGGGGTCATCCCCCAGATCAGCGTGATGCTCGGTCCCTGCGCCGGCGGCGCGGCGTACTCGCCTGCCCTCACGGACTTCGTGTTCATGGTCCGGGAGACCTCGCAGATGTTCATCACGGGTCCGGACGTGGTCAAAACCGTGACGGGTGAGGAGATCTCCCAGAACGGCCTCGGGGGCGCCGACGTGCACGCCGAAACCAGCGGCGTGTGCCACTTCGCCTACGACGACGAGGAGACCTGCCTGGAGGAGGTGCGCTATCTGCTCTCCCTGCTGCCGGGCAACAACCGGGAGACACCGCCCGCCCTGCCGGTCGAAGACCCGCCGCACCGGCGCTGCGAGGCTCTCGTCGACCTGGTTCCGGTGGACGGCAACCGCCCGTACGACATGCGGCAGGTGATAGAGGAGATCGTCGACGACGGTGAGTACCTGGAGGTCCACGAACGCTGGGCCCCCAACATCATCTGCGCGCTGACCAGGCTCGGCGGCCAGGTGGTGGGCATCGTCGCCAACCAGCCCCGGTTCCTCGCCGGTGTCCTGGACATCGAGGCCAGCGAGAAGGCCGCGCGGTTCGTGCAGCTGTGTGACGCCTTCAGCATCCCGCTCGTGACGCTGCTCGACGTGCCCGGGTTCCTGCCGGGTGTCGACCAGGAGCACGGTGGCATCATCCGGCACGGAGCCAAGCTGCTGTACGCGTACTGCGACGCGACCGTGCCACGCATATCGCTGATTCTCCGGAAGGCGTACGGCGGCGCGTACATCGTCATGGACAGCCAGTCCATCGGCGCCGATCTCACCTACGCGTGGCCCACGAACGAGATCGCGGTGATGGGCGCGGAGGGCGCGGCCAACGTTATCTTCCGCCGTCAGATCTCCGAGGCCGAGGACCCCGAGGCGGAACGCGCCGAACTGGTGAAGGCCTACAAGGCGGAGCTGATGCATCCGTACTACGCGGCCGAGCGCGGTCTGGTGGACGACGTCATCGACCCCGCCCAGACCCGTGAGGTGCTGATCAGCTCACTGGCGATGCTGCGGACCAAGCACGTCGACCGCCCCGCCCGCAAACACGGCAACCCCCCTCAGTGACGGAGGTCCCACCCCATGACCACCCTGTCCACGGCCTGCATACGCATCGAGAAGGGTGCGGTGACACCCGAGGAACTCGCCGCCCTCACCGTCCTCTTCCTCGCCCGGACCCCGAGGCCCGCACCCGGAACCGAGCCCGCCGGCCCGGGCCCGACCACCGCATGGCGCCCCGACCTCTTCCACGCCCCCCACAGCTGGCAGGCCCCGTGAGGGACCGCGTCCGGCACCAGGCCCGCCCCCGGTGCACGGGTCACGACGGGAACGTCGTCACCCGGGCCGGGGGCGGCTTGGTGCCCAGGCCGGCGCGGCCCCTGCGGACGCGCGCCCATACCGCCGGGAACGGTGCGGCAGGGGGCGGATCCGGCGGGTGGGCCGGAAGGGCGTGAGACTCGGGCTCCGACGGGTCTCAGCCTGTCGTGGGGCCGGTCCAGTCCGTGGGGACGTGGCCGAGGCGGACCCGCTGCGGGTGGTCACCGACAGGGATCGAGATGACCTTCTCGCCGGTGGCGAAGTCGATCGCCGTCACCTGGTCGGTTCCGCTCTCGGACACCACGCAGTGCTTGCCGTCTCCGCTGACGGTGGCCCAGTACGGCTTGGAGGCGGCGACGAGCGGGCCCTCCTGCAGCGTCTCGCGGTTCACGACCGTGACGTAGTCGTCCATCGTCCCGGCGATGCAGAGCTTGTCGCCCCGGGGGCTCATGGACATGCCGTGGTGCCGGGAGTCGTTGACGTAGGTGGTGCGTTCGTCGCTGGTGTCCGGGTTCTTCGGCAGCGTCTTCACCCGGGTGATCTTGTCGTTGTGCACGTCGTACTCGACGAAGCCGTTGAAGAAGGAGACCTGGAAGTACATCTTCGACTCGTCGGGCGTGAAGGCGACGGGGCGCAGCGCGTCGGACAGGTCCTTGCGGCCGAAGGCGTCGAGCCGCTCGCGCATGTCGATGATCTTCTTTGTCTCGAAGGTCTTCGCGTCGGCGACAGTGATGCGCCGGTCGCCCTTGGTGAAGTCCTGCCAGGGCGCGTCCATGTCGGTGTTGACCTCGCCGATGGCCATGTTCCAGAGATACTTGCCGCCGTCGGTGTACACGTTCTCGTGCGGCTTGTCGCCCGTCCTGAACTTGCCCGCCTCCTTCCCCGTAGCCATGTCGAGGACGTGCACGGTGTTGGAGATCGAGGAGGAGACGGCGACCTGGGTGCCGTCGGGGGAGACCGCCATGTGGTCGGAGCGGAAACCGGACACCGGGAACCGCCAGTTGACCTTCCCGCTCTCCACGTCGATGGAGACCACGTCGGCGAAACTCGGCCGGGAGGCGACGACGGACTTGCCGTCCTTCGTGGTGTACATGTCGTCGACGTACTGGTCGTGGCCCTCGCCCGGGCCACTACGGATACCGAGGAAGAAGGCGAGCTTGACGGGGTTGAGGTAGATCTCCCACAGGCGCTCCTTCTTGTCGGGGATCATGTCGATCCGGCCGATCTTGGCGTAGTCGCCCCGGGAGTTGATGACGTCGGCGGTGCCCTCCCAGTTGTTGCCGACGAAGAACACCTCCTTGAGTTCCTCCGAGGCGGCTTCCCGGGCCTGCTTCGGGGTCTCGGTGGCCCCGGCCGGACCCGGGACGGTGGGCAGCGCACCGGCGGTCAGTCCCGCGGCGATGAGGGCGGCCGTACCGAAGGCACGCCGACGGTGAGGACGACGGGTGGAGGAACGCGTCACGGTGAACTCCAGAGGCAGAGGGGGCGGCGCGCCGTCAGGCAGGCCCGCTTCTGTTACCAGAGGTAACGTAACCAGTGGGGAGGGATGTTGAACAGAGTCCGGACGGCGGGCGTTGCCCGCTTCCGGCAGAGGGCCGGGAAGCGCAGCGCCGCAACGGCCCGTCGGCAGGCTCAGGATGTGCCATGCACTCCACGTGTGAGACCCGCGAAAAGGAGAGCAACGCGTGAGAGCGGTGCTGCCAGGGCCCGACGCACCCTGGCAGCACCGCTCTCACGGGCGCTTCGCTGCTCAGTGAGCAGCGACGATCACCACGCCCTCAGCGCCGTCCTCAGCCTCCTGAGCACGGCTCCTGACTCCGGCGACCGCGGCCACCGCACCGATCAGACACAGGATTCCGGTCACGGTGACGGCGGAGTGCAGGCCGTTGACGAAAGCCTGGCCGCTTCCCTCGATGACCGCGGCCTTGATCTGTGCCGGCATGTCGGAGGAGACAGGGGCGATCCCCATCGCGACGGCGTCCTCGGCCTTCTCGAGGCCGTGTGCCATGGAGGCGGGGACGCCCGCGCCGGTGAGCTCGCCGAACAGCGAGGAATTCACCTTGCCGGCGATCACGGTGACCAGTACGGAGGTGCCGAGAGCGCCGCCGATCTGCAGCATGGTGGACTGCAGGCCGGAGGCCACACCGCCGTCCCTGACCGGTGCGTTTCCGATGATCGCGGCGGCGGTGGCGGGCAGCACGATGCCGACGCCCAGGCCCATCGCGATGTACGACGGCCACATGGTCGCGTAGGAGGAGTCGACGGTCCAGGTGAGCATGCCGAACATGGCCGCGGCGGAGAGGACCAGCCCCAGCGGGATCGTGACGCGCGGGCCGAAGCGGGTGGTCAGCTGGGAGCCGACCGGAGAGGCGAACAGCGAGGCGATCGACATCGGCAGCGTGCTGATACCGGCCTCGACCGGCGTGTAGCCGCGCACGTTCTGCAGGTACAGCATGATGAAGAAGATGCCGCCGAGCATCACGAAGAAGTTCAGCAGGGTCATGACCGCACCGGTGGTCAGCGACCGGTTGCGGAACAGGCGCATGGGCAGCAGCGGGTGTTCCTGCCGGGTCTCGTACCAGCCGAAGAGAGCCAGCAGTACCAGGCCGAGCGCGATGGAGCCGAGCGTTCCGGCGGAGAGCCAGCCCCAGGTCTCGCCCTTGACGATGCCGAAGACGAGAGCGAGCAGCCCCGCGGCGAGCAGTACGACTCCCGCGATGTCGAAGCGCTGCCGACCGTCGGAGTTCTTGGACTCGGCGAGCACCAGCATGCTGAACAGCAGCGCGATGACGCCGATGGGTGCGTTCAGGTAGAAGACCCACGTCCAGTCGACGTGCTCGACCAGCAGGCCGCCGACGATCGGGCCCAGCGATGTCGAGACGGCCGAGACCATGCCCCAGATCCCCACCGCGAGCGGGAACTTCTTCGGCGGAAATACGGAACGGAGGATGCCGAGGGTGTTGGGCATCAGGATGCCGCCGCACAGCCCCTGCAGGGCGCGGAAGACGATCACGCCCTCGATGCTGCCCGCAAGGCCGATGGCGACCGAGGTGACGACGAACCCGCCGACACCCACAAGGTAGTAGAAGCGCCGGCCGAACCGGTCACCGAGCTTGCCGCCGAGGATCATCGAGGCCGCGAGAGCGAGCAGATAGGAGTTGGTGACCCATTGCAGCTCCGCGGTGCTCGCCCCGAGGTCCTTGCCGATCGCCGGGTTGGCGATGGCGACGACGGAGCCGTCAAGCTGCACCATCAGCAGGCCGAACGACACCGCGATCAGAGCGAGCCAGGGGTTGCGCCGGCGGCCGACGGGCTTTTGTTGCCCGGAAGCAGCCGTGACCGGGGCAGAGTTGCCCACAGAAGTGGTAGCCATGAAACAGGCCGTTTCTCTCTCGAGGGGGATGGACGAAATGGCACGGCTCACGGCCGCACCGCCATACCCGGCAGATGGCTCCACCAACCGGCGAGGCGGGCGGCATGCGGGCGTGCGGGCGTGCGGGCGTGCGGGCCGAGAACGGGGATGCCCCCGAGGGCAGCACCCGGGACGGGAGGAAAACGGGAAGCTGAGCGCGTCACCGTGCACGCATGCGCGAGCCGGTGCCCTGCCGTCAGCCGTCCGAGGGGTGAAGGCGGTTCGTCAGCGCTTCCAGCGCCCCTACGGCGGAACCGAGCGCGTCCATCTCACCCTCGGTCAGGGACAGGAGGGCCTGGGCGAGGTAGCGGCGCTCGAGGGTGGCGACCTCCGCGATCCGCTGCCGCGAGGACGTCGTGAGGTGCAGGTGAGCGATGCGCTTGTCGGCGCCGTCCTGCCGGCGCTCCAGCTCCCCCCGCTCCGTGAGCTGAGAGACCAGGGCGCTGACGTTGTTGGGCTTCATCAGCAGCGCCGCGGCCGCCTCGCGCACCGTGGCGCCCTCGTGCTGCGCGACGAACCGCAGCAGTGCGAGCTGCCCCTCCGGCGGCTTGGGGTGGGGGTACTCCCTCGCGATCCGCCGGTCCAACGCTCGGTGCAGCACAGGCAGACACGCCGCGAGCTCGGAGGCCACGCGGTCGATGCGCTGTTCGGGAGCACTGCTTTCGAGCATATCCGAGACTATAGGTATGCAGTCATAGCTATGTCAAACGGGTCACCTGCTGCGGCTGCCGCCCGAGAGCCCTTGGCGCACGGCGGCATGCGCCCCCACGCTCGCTCTCGTGACCGCGTAGGTGCCGGTGCGGGCGACTGCGCCGCTCCGGCTCGGGCGCGCCGGCCATGCTCCCGGGCAGGCTGCTCAGCCGAGCCTGTCGGTGGGTTCGGTGGCGGGCAAGGGGCCGGCTGCCAGGCTGGCGAGGATCCGGAGGCGCTCCTCGGACGTACTGCCCGGTTCGGCGGTGTAGAGGCTCAGGTCGTGCACGGCCAGGCGGGACACGGGCAGGTCCAGGGACTGGTAGGTCAGCTCCATCAGGCCGACCTCGGGATGCTGCAGCCGCTTGAGGCCGTCATGGCGGATACGGACGTCGTGCGCGGCCCACAGGGTCCGGAAGTCGGGGCTGAGCGTGGACAGCTCGCCGATCAGTTCACGCAGGGCACGGTCGTGCGGCTCACGCCCGGCCTCGGCACGTAGCAACGCGACGGTGGCGGCGGCGCCGGAGTCCCAGTCGACGAAGAAGTCCCGTGAGCCGGTGTCGAGGAAGTGGTACCGGGCGAAGTTGGCGCGGCCGCGCTCGTCGACGGTGGGGCTGTCGAACATCGGCGCGTGCAGGGCCCGGGCCAGGGGGTTGGTGGCGACGACGTCCAAGCGGCCGTCGCGTACGAAGGCGGCGGACATCGCCATCGAGTCGAGCAGCCAGTGGATGCGGGGCGGGACCTCGACGTCCCTGCGGCGCGACGGCGCGCGGCGTGCGGGCCGGGCGGCGCGGGCCACGTCGAACAGGTAGGTGCGTTCGTCCTCGTCCAACTGCAGGGCTTCCGCGACCGCGGCAAGGACGTCCTCGGACACACCTCCGATGTGCCCCTTCTCCAGGCGCGTGTACCACTCGGTGCTCACGCCTGCGAGCACCGCGACTTCCTCACGCCGCAGCCCCGGGACCCGGCGCCGGGTGCTGGTGGGCAGCCCGGCCTGCGCGGGGGTGATCCTGGCCCGTCGGCCCGCGAGAAAGTCCCGGATCTCCGCGCGGTGGTCGCTTCTGTCGTCCATGCGTTCCACGGTAGCCATCGGAGCGCGCGGAGGGAGGTCGAGCTTGTACCCCCCATAAACGCAACCTTCTCCACCTGCGGTGAACCCTGTTTCGTGGGTTCGGCACACCGAACACCACCGCCCCGGAGTTGATGCATGAGTACGCGAGGAGCAACCCTCCACGCCCCCGCCGAGACCGTGCGGACCGAAAACCCGCAGCGCCCGTCCTCTCGGCTGCCGCTCGTCGTCCACGTGCTCGCGCTGGGCACCTTCCTGATGGGCACCACCGAGTTCGTCGTGGCCGGCCTGCTTCCCGGGATCGCGGGCGACCTGCAGGTCGACGTCGCCCGGACCGGCCTGATGATCACCGTCTTCGCCGTCGGGATGATCATCGGCGCACCGCTGATGGCGATGCTCACGTTGCGGCTGCCCAAGCGGCTGACTCTGATGCTCGCCCTGGGCGTCTTCGCCACGGGGCACGTCATCGTCGCCCTCAGCTCGAACCTCACCCTGGTCCTGGCGGCACGGTTCCTGACCGCGATCGCCACCGGCGCCTTCTGGGCGGTGGCCAATGTCGCCGCTGCACGCGCCGCAGGGCCTGCCGCCAGTTCCCGCGCCCTGGGGCTGGTCGGCGCGGGAGCCATGCTCGCGAATGTCGTCGGCGTGCCGGTGGGCGCGTTCGCCGGGCAGGTCATGGGCTGGCGCGGACCGTTCTGGGCGCTCGCGGCCCTGTCCGCGGCTGCCATCGCGCTCATCGCCCGGACCGTCCCCCACGAGGGCGGCGACCAGCAGCCGGTGTCGATCCGCTCGGAGCTGACCGCTGTGCGCTCCGGCCGCCTGTGGCTGGCGCTGGCGGCCTGCGCCACGACGACCGGCGGCGTCCTGGCGGCGTACTCCTACATCTCGCCGCTGCTGACCGACCGGTCGGGGATCTCCTCCGGAATCGTTCCGCTGGTCCTGGTCGGTTTCGGCCTCGGCTCCCTCGCGGGATCACTCGTCGGAGGCCGCCTGGGCGACCGCCACCCGCACACGGTGACCGTCGTGGCCGCCACAGGAGCAACCCTCCTGCTCCTGGCGATCTCCCTGCTGGCCGGCTACGCCGTGCCCACCGTCCTTCTGGTCACCCTGCTGGGCTTCTTCGGGCTCGGCGCGAACCCGGTGCTGATGTCCCTGGCTGTCCGCTTCGCACGCCAGGCACCCGTCCTGGCGTCGGCCCTGACCGTCTCGGCCTTCAACCTCGGCACCGCCGTCGGCTCCTGGATCGCCGGCGTCACCCTCGGCTCGCCGCTCGGGACCACCGGCCCCGCCGTGGTCGGCACCACCATCGCCGCCCTCACCCTGATCCCCGCCACCGCCCTCGCTCTCACCCAGCGGCGACGCTCCACAGGAACCGTCCGGACACGGCGAACACCCACACCGACCAGGACATTTTCTACGAAAAGCTGAATATGCGGAGAAAAATCGCCGCCACGGGTGAGGGTGGTCGCGGCCGCCCCCGCCGCAGCAACAGCACGCGCAGCACCACCCACGTACGTCCCGGACCCTCCCGCAGGCCGACGCCACTGAGGTACACCGCCTGCCGGGCGACCGCCGGACCACCGGCAGAGCTGCTCTCCGCAGCCTGCCGGCCCGCACCACCCCCCTCACGCACCACCTGGAAACGGAGCATCACTGATGCGCGCAACACTCCTGTACGGCGCCGGCGACGTCCGCGTCGAGAACGTCCCCGACTCCGTCATCAAGCACCCCACCGACGCACTGGTCCGGATCACCGCCTCCTGCGTCTGCGGCAGCGACCTGTGGCCGTACGCCTCGATGAAGCCCGAGGAAGGGCCTGTACGGATGGGCCACGAGTTCATCGGCGTCGTGGAGGACACCGGATCGGAGGTGACCACGGTCAGGCGCGGTGACCTGGTCGTCGCCCCGTTCGCCATCTCCGACAACACCTGTGAGTTCTGCCGGGAGGGGCTGCACACCTCGTGCGCACATGCGCAGGCCAACTTCTGGGACGGTGAGGCGGACGAGGGCGGCCAGGCCGAAGCCGTTCGCGTTCCGCTCGCCGACGGCACCCTCGTCAAGCTCCCCGTCGCCCCGGACTCCGCCCTCGTGCCGTCCCTGCTGACGCTCTCGGACGTCTTCGGCACCGGCTACCACGCCGCCGTCGCAGGCGGTGTCGACGAGCGCACCCGCGTGACCGTGATCGGCGACGGCGCGGTCGGCCTGCTGGCGGTCCTGTCCGCCAAGCGGCTCGGCGCGGAACAGATCATCCTCATGGGACGCCATCAGGCGCGCACCGACCTCGGCCGCGAGTTCGGTGCCACCGATGTGGTCTCCGCCCGCGGGGAGGAGGGCATCGAGGCGGCCCGTGAGCTCACCGGCGGCCACGGCACCCACGTGGTCCTGGAGTGCGTCGGCAACATGCCCGCCTACGAGCAGGCCACCGGGATCGTCCGCCCGGGCGGTGTCATCAGCCGCGTCGGCGTCCCGCAGTACGAGGAGGCACCGATCGGCTTCGGCAGCCTCTTCCGCCACAACATCCGCCTGGCCGGCGGCCCCGCACCGGTCCGCGCCTACATCGAGGAACTGATGCCCGAGATCCTCGACGGCACCATCGAGCCGGGCAAGGTCTTCGACGCCACCACCGATCTCGACGGTGTCCCGGCCGGCTACCGGGACATGGCCGACCGCAGGAGCCTCAAGGTCCTCGTCAAGCCCTGACACCCGCTCGTCGGAGGAGGAGGCGAGCCCGTCGAACGAGCGTCACAGCCCAGCAGGGCTGCTCCGCATGACGAGCCCGGTGTCCGGGTCGTGGGCAGGTGCACCACGACAGTTCGGCTCCTGCCCGCACCGATCCGGGACGCGCGGAGGGCCCGACCGGTTCGCACCGGCCGGGCCCTCCGTACGCACCCGAGGAGCCTGTGGGGGCTCAGCCGGTGGTGACCGCGGTGTCGTCGATCAGGAAGCTGGTGGCCGCGGAGGAGTCCTCGGTACCGGTGAACTTGATCGTGACTGTCTTGCCCTTGAACGCCGACAGGTCAAGGGTCCGCTGGGCGTAACCGCCCGGCGTGGCGTTCGAGTACGTCGCCAGGGTGGTGGTGCTGGTGCCGTTGACGACCTGCGCCTTCAGCGTGTCGTACGGCGTGGTTCCCGACTCCTTGGTGTCGATCGCCAGGAAGAAGCTGAGCTTGGGTGCAGCGGCGGTGGCCGGGACGGTCACCGACTGGGACAGGGTGTCGGTGTGCGCACTGCCGTACCCGTCCAGCCAGGCGTAGTACGAGCCGGAGTGCGGCGTGCCGCCGGTGTCGTTGGTGACCACACCGGAGCTGGCGGCCCAGTTGACCGCGCCGGACTCGAAGCCCGGGTTGGACAGAAGGTTGGAGCCGCTCGGCGGGGTGCCGCCACCGCAGGTGGTGGCGGTGGGGACGACGGCGACGCCGCTCCACGCCTTCTCCACCGCGGCGCACTGGCTGCTGGCCGCGCCGTACAGGTCGGTCGCGGCCTTGATGCTCGCGGTACGGGCCTGCGGGTAGGTGGTGCCCGAGGTCATGTACGTGGTGAGCGCGCGGTACCAGATCTTGCCCGCGGTGGCGTTGCCGAGGCCGGTCACCGTGCCGCCGTCACAGGTCGGGCTGTTGCCCCACTGGGAGGAGCCGGAGCCGACCGCCAGCAGGTAGAAGAAGTGGTTGCCCACTCCGGAGGAGTAGTGCGGGTCGAGGTTCTTGGTGCCGGTGGTCCAGCAGCTCTGCGAGGCACCGTCCTTCTTCGGGTCGTCCATGTACCGCAGCGGCGTGGAACTGATCTTCTCGCCGATGAGGTAGTCGGGGGTGTCCACCGCGCTGTTGGCGTTGAACTCGACCAGGGTGCCGAATATGTCGCTGGTCGACTCGTTCAGACCGCCCGCGTCGCCGAAGTAGTTCAGGTTGGCGGTGGCGGAGGTGACACCGTGGCTCATCTCGTGGCCCGCGACGTCGAGCTCGGTGAACGGCTTGTCGCCTGGGGCGCCGTCGCCGTAGATCATGCTGAAGCTGGTGTCGTCCCAGCCGGCGTTGGCGTAGTTGTTGCCGTAGTGCACGAACGAGCGGGCGCCCACGCCGTCGTTCTTGATGCCGCTGCGGCCGTGCACGTTCTTGTAGTAGTCCCAGGTCGCCTGGATGCCGAAGTGTGCGTCGGCTGCGACGGTGGCGCGATCGCTGAGCGCGCCGTTGCCCCACACGTTGTCGGTGTCGGTGAACGCCTTGCCCCAGCCGGCCGGCGGGCTGTCGTTGGTGGCGGTCAGGTTCTGCGCGTCACGCGTCTCCCCGTTGCCACGGGTGGAGTCCTTCAGCTGGTAGCCGCCGGATACCGCGGTGGTGGTCAGGGGGACGTCGCCCACCTGGTAGCCGTGGCCGGTGCCGTCGGCGGTGTGGAAGTCGTTCCACGTCTGCCCGGCCTTGCCGGTCAGGGCGTCCACCATCACGTTGAAGTGGCTTGGCGACTGGTCGGGGGCTATGCCGTCGACCGTCACCTGCCACGCCAGCCGCGGGGTGCCGGCGAGCGCGTCCACCACCAGCTTGCTGGTCGTACGGGCGCGCTTGCCCTGGAACTTCTTCTGCGCCAGGCTCTCCGCGCGCTCGGCGCCGACCTTGGGGGTCACCGGCAGGGAGAGGCTGTCCTTGAGGGTCACCGTGCTCTCGCGGAACGCCCCGCTGGGCGCGGAGTGCACGACGACGTCACCTCCCAGTACGGGGAGGTCGCGGTACTCGCGTGTCATGTGCACATGCCGGGTACCGTCCTTGTCGACCAGTACCGAGGCGGACGTGAAGGTGTCGTCCGAGCTCGCACGAACCGCCTTGGGGTGAGCGGCGATCGAGTCACGGGCGTCCTGGACGGCCCGGCTCCTGTCGGCCTTGGGCGGGTGGGGCCGAGCGGTGTCGGCAGCGGCGGCGGGGGATCCCGTGCCGGCTATCAGCAGGGCGCTGACGGCCAGGGAGATCGATGCTGCGAGAACAGTTCTCTTCATGGGCCGGGATCGTGGCCGCCGCCGGGAGTCCGGGTCAACGAGCGCCAACTCTGTTTAATTGCGGCCACTGTGAAGAGGCCGGTGACCGTCCCCTCCCCCGGCCGCAGCTCTGCCGACACCCTCAGCTTTGGTCAAAACTGTTCACAGAGTGTCCAACGTCTCGTCGATATCCAGCCTGGCCGTGGCTAACCTGTGGCTCTATTTCATCCCCCCACGAGAACGCTGTCACAGACAGTGCCTCCATTCCCAGGCGCGCAACGTCGGTGCAGAAGGCGAGGAACTGGTGGACACGAGTGGCACGACACGGTTGGGGCAGACGGTCCGGATCCCACGGCTCGCGGAGCTGAAGGCCGTGCAACCGCGAGAAAGAGCGGCGGATCTCCTCGACGTTCTCCGCACCGGCCCCTTCGAGGCGGCCCTGGACTCCGCCGTGCGGGCCAGCGGGCTCAGCCTCGAGCGCATCCAGCACCGGCTCGCCGAGCGCGGCGTGGAGATCAGCGTCACCACGCTCAGCTACTGGCGGCGCGGCCGCAGCCGTCCCGAACGGCCACAGTCCCGGCAGGCGGTCCGCCTTCTGGAAGAGCTGTTGGGCATCCCCACCGACGGCCTGGTCTCGCTGCTCGGTCCGCGCCGCCCTCGGGGCCGCTGGGTCAACCGGGACTCCGAGGTACTGGAGACCGAGCGCCTGTGGCGGGAGTTCGGCAGCCTCCCCGAGCTGCTGGCCGAGCTGGGCAGCACGGACGACGGCCTGCTCCGGGTCGCCGCCCACGACAGCTACGAACTCGACGCGCGGGGCGCCGGGGCACGGCTGACCACCCGTCTGACGCTGAAGGCGACCCGAGACCGGGTCGACCGCTGTGTGGTGGTCCTGCGCGGCGAGGACCCGGACAGAGCGCTGCCGGAGTTCGCCGGCGTACGCAATGCCCGCCTCGGGCGGCTGCGCTCGGACCGTAGCGTTCCGCTGGTGGTCGCCGAACTGTTCCTGGACCGCACGCTGTCGGAGGGCGGGACCACGCTGATCGAGTACTCCCTGCGGTTCCCGGAGAACGGACGCCGCGCCGAGGAGTGCGGGCGGGGGTTCCACGCCCCCGCACTCCTCTACACCCTGGAGGTCGCCTTCCACCCGGACGCCGTGCCGGTGCGCTGCCTGCGCTGCTCCACCGCCGCGGTCACCGGGGAGCCGCTGTCCGCGGAACCGGTGTGGATCAGCGCCGCCGACCGGGTCCACGCGGTCTTCGAGAACCCGGGCCCCGGCTTCCGGGCGCTGCGCTGGGAGTGGCAGTGAACGGGCACCGTAGCCCGACGCACCCACGCGCGGGGGCAGTCGAGTTGATGCCCGTTCCCTGGTGAGGCGGGGAACCGCGTCCGGACGTCGCCGGGAGAGCGGGAGGTCCCACCGCATCTGCTCCCCCGGAGCCCGGCGGCTGCCTGCCGGACGCCGGAAGACTTGCCGTGGCTTTCGCATTCCGGCGCAAGGCGGGCCGTCAGGCTTGTTGTAGGTGGGTGTGATCCGTGCGAATTCACTGGTCGAGAAGCGGGGCCGTACGGGATGCTGCACGCGTGATCAGGCGAGGCGACGCTGTTCAGGCTGTGGTGGAGCAACTGGAGCGAGACTGTCGGAGGTGGCGGGCCGCGGGTGAGGATGTGATGCGCATGGCTGTGGTCGACGTCGAGGAGCACGAGCTGGTGTGGATCGTCTCCTGGGAGTCCGAGGAGTTCGTACGCACCCGGAACCCGGAGTTCATGCTGGCCGGCAACGGGCCGTACCTGGTCGACCGTGTCGACGGCGGACTGCACCGGATCGGCGCCCTCTCCGCAGTGACCGGAGAGTGGGAGACCGACTACCGCGCCCGGATACGTGGGCTGCCGGTGCGCACCGCAGTGGACGACCTGCACGATGCGCTGCGCGGAACGGCTGCCACGCGCGGACGCATGCACGCCGTGCGGACACTGCGGCAGAGCCTTCCCACGCTCTCGCCCGCGGAGGCCATCGAGTACGTGCGCGGGTTGCTGGACGGCGATGCGCCCGCGCGCCTCGTAGCCGTCGCCACCAACGAACTCGTCGAGCCTCTCAACCCGGTACTCGCGGTGCAGACCATTCTGAGTGGAGCGGCGATCCGAACCGGCCGGAATCCCGACGTATGACGGGAAGTCCAGTCGTGCCGGTCACGCATCCGGCCCCGTTCCCCGGACGTGGCCCGAGACGTCGGCGCCACCGGCGCAGGGTGGTGAACGCGCTGTATCGGGGGGGGGACGATGAGGACGCCCGCCACCTTGTTTTTTCTCAGCCGCCGCTCTGCAGGCTGCTGGTGTGGCCGGTCCAGTCGCGTTTGACGGATTTCGTCCGGCCCGTCGCACCGGTCCCGGTGAGGACGGCGGAAGAGCAGTACAAAGAACGGGTTGGCCTCGTTTCGCACCGGCAGGGCAAGATCGGCCGTGTGATAGGCCATCCCCAAGACGATGCCGAGTTGCCGGCCCTGGTCCGTCGCTACGTCATGCCCGAGCGGCGCTATCTGAAGCTCGGCGGCAGCATGCTGCGCACGCGAGGTCCTGAGTACGACCGATTCGTGCGAGATCTCCGCCATGACGCGGGACTCATCACCGCGGGTGAGATCGCCACACTCCTCGAGGGCGGCTGGAGAGAGCGAAGAACTGCGGCTTGGCTCGTAGCCGTCTCCCGCCGGACCGAGTTCCGTGAGCGCCTCGGGGAGCTCCTGCTGGCCAGCGAGGTCTGCTGTGTCGGGCCGGCCTACAGCGTGTCCCTGGCAAGTTTCGGAACGGCACACGACGCTGATCTGCTCGCCGCATACCTTGATCGCTTTCTGCGCCGCCCTGACCTTGCGTACGACCAGACCATGGCCATGGGCGCTCTTCAGTTCATCGACCTGGACCTTGGAGGCGATCAAGCCGACCGATTCCTGGGCCCGGGCGGGCTGTGGCAGCAGTGGCTCCAGGATGCGGCTCATATGCGGCCCCATACGGACCCCCTGCCCTCTTTCCTGAGCCTCATTCGTCGGCTATGCGCATTCGTCGACGAATGCGCCGAGGCGGGATGACGGCCCCACCTCGAAGGGCGTGTGCGTCAAATCGAGATGGACGTCCGGCGGGCTGGTCGCGAGCGGTATCCGCCACTCCGACAAGGAAGGGCACCAGCACGGGGCGTGGACGCCGACCCGACTGGCAATACCTGCCCGGGGCTGTAAATCAGCGCAATTGAATGACGCCCCCAAGGGGCAACATCCGCGGCTGGTCTGATCATTGAGCCTCTTCATCTGGCCAGGAGCCGCGAGCGCATGTGCGGGTGGCCAGGGCGCGTTCGCCGAAGCTGCGGATACGGGCGTGATCGCGATGGTGCCGCCGATGCCGGCCGGGCAGGTTCGTCGCCGCGCAAGGGGCAGGCCGCGTCACCGCCGTGCCCCGGCCGAAGCGAGCACGCCCGACTCTCGGCGGGCCGGCCTGCCCGCCCGCATCGACACCACCCGGGTCCGGAGTCGCCTACGACCAGGCACCCTCATCACGGGCCGCTCCCCCAGGCCGGATCATCGAACAGGCCGCCACCCGCACCACGTCCTACCGCTACGCCCCCTCGGCCGGCCCGCCGCCCGGGGCAGCCCCACAATGGAGCTGCTTCGCGACCGACGAGCCTCACACGGCCGTAGGAGGCCAGCAGCTGCTGACCTGTCAGGCAGTGCCGCCTGAACGGCCTGAAGCGAGCAGCTGTGTCTCCCAGCCGAAGGCGACGCCGGTGGCGCCCCCGTACTGGACCAGGACTTCGGTCATGCCCGGGAAGGTCTTCTCGCGGGCCCAGTCGCGCTGCCACTCCCCCGCGACGGCCTGCCAGGTGATCGGCACCACGCCCGCCTGGACCATGCGATGCACGGCCATCTCATGCGCTTCCTTCGAGGCGCCACCCGAGGCGTCGGTGACAACGAACACCTCGAAGCCCTCACCCGCCGCCTGTATAGCCGGCATCGCGACACAGATCTCCGTCCAGAGACCGGCGATGATCAGCTTCTTGCGGCCGGTCGCTTTGACGGCGTCGACGACACGCTCGTCCTCCCAGGTGTTGATGAACGTGCGGTCGATCGGCTTCTGCTCCGGGAACGCGTCCTGCAGCCCCTTGATGATGTAGCCGCCGCGCTCCTCCAGCACGGTCGTCAGAATGGTCGGCACGTCGAACACCTTGGCCGCCGCGGCAAGGCCGACGACGTTGTTCAAGATCATCGTGGGTTCGTGGCTGTTCAGGTTGGCGAACTGGAACGGCTGATGGTCGATCAGGACGACGACGCTCTCCTCGGGCGTCAGCAGTGCCTGCAGTCCGGACTTCGTTTCCTTGCTCATGAGATCCCTTTCCGGGTTCTTGTCTTCGCGCGCTCGGAGCGCTCGGACGGACGCCGTCGATCTCGGCGCCGAATGCGGCCACACACGTCCGCACAAGCGGCCGTGAGGCCAGGTCGGCCAAACCGAAACGGTCGGCATCACATCCCGAACGGCTCCCGCTTCCGCAGCAACACGGTCACGGCATCGAGGCCGGCTCGACCAAGTGGTTGACGTGTCACCTACGTTAGCAGCGATGGTGGACGTGTCAACTACTCTTCCGACGGCTGCAGTTCACCCTGTTCGCGGCCCCGCGAACGCGCCCGTGGAGGCACCCCTGGCCTGCCCGACGACGGAGCGATGGATCACGCCGCCCTCGGCGATCACCGGGAGATCGCCACCCCGGCTCTCGTTGCCCCGGACGCGGCGGGCCCGGCTTCGCCTCACCACCCCTGCGGGCAGATGAGCGACAGAGGCCCTCGTTAAACTGCTTTCATGGACGCACCGCCGCGCTGGCTCGTCGGGGAAGAGAAAGCCGCCTGGGACAACTTCATCCGCATGCAGGAGAAGCTCATCGGACGGCTGTCGCGCCATGTCCAGACCGACTCCGGAATGTCCGCATCCGACTACGTCGTGCTCGCCGGCCTCACCGAAAGAGGCGGCGGCCGGATGCGCTTGCTGGATCTGGCCAAACTCGTGGAGTGGGAGAAGAGCCGCATGTCCCACCAGGTCACGCGGATGACGAAACGCGGGCTTCTGACCAGGGAGGAATGCCCCGACGACGGACGGGGCGCGTTCATCGTCGCAACCCCGGCCGGCCACGAGGCGATCGAGGAGGCTGCGGGCCAGCACGTCGAGCACGTCCGCCGACTGTTCATCAACGCCCTGACGCCAAGTCAGCTCAGAGCGCTCGCCGGTATATCCGAACGCGTCCTGGAGCACATGGAGAAGCAGTCGGACTGACCGGAAGAGGAGACGCGGCTCAGGTCCGGCAGGGACGGGGCACGGCACATACTCGTACAGCGCCCCGGCGGCGAGTCGGCACCATCGCGGACACCGCACCCGCGGCACTTCGAGAGCCTGCGAATGCGCCATGGTGCGATGCGACGCGTCTATCGGCTGTCTTACCGGTGCGCCACCCCGAGACGTGGCTGCAGCGAATCCGCAGCGCTCTCCGTCACGAACCCACTCTGCTCCTCGTCGAGGCCCAGAACGCCCGCTCCCAC
Source organism: Streptomyces sp. NPDC005752 (assembly GCF_040630715.1). NCBI lineage: Bacteria > Bacillati > Actinomycetota > Actinomycetes > Kitasatosporales > Streptomycetaceae > Streptomyces > Streptomyces sp. NPDC005752. The sequence goes on from NZ_JBEXYB010000009.1 coordinate 190,768, forward strand.
TGGACCTGACTCCAGGACGACCGCGCCGACCCCGACCTCATGCCAGTCGGTGAGGCGGGACCCCCGGCCCCTCGACCTCGATCTGGCGTCTCGTCCGTGTCCGTACCGGGCGCGACAGGGAGACCCCACAGTCGTGGGGCGCCCATCCCGACGGTGAGGCAAACGGCATGACGGCCGGACTGCGACGGCGCCGGCAGAACAACCCTCGTCCGCCGCCACAAACGCCCCGCCGAGCCCAAGGGGCCGGACAGCGAACTTTGGACGATCGACCAGCTCGGACTGCAGACAAGAACACAAGGGTCCACGAGCCGGTCAAAGGCTGTGTGCAGCAGAGAGTCGACCCCACCCGCGCTACGTCCTCCCGCCTCGGACCTCACGACTTCGAATGTCAGGCAACGGGGAACCAGGCCGACAGACGCTTGGCGATGACCGGTACATCGACGATGTCCTGCGCAACATCCTCGACGAACGGCCCGGCGATGGAAACGGGCGGCGGGGTCGTACCGGCACTGACGCCGTTGAGCCGCAGGAAGACGCGCATGGCGAGCCAGGCAGTGCGCCTGTTGCCGTCGATCAGGGCGTGATTTCGGGCAACGGAGTGCAGCAGTGCCGCTGCCTTCTCGTGCAGTGTGGGATACAGCTCGGCCCCGAACATGTTGGTTCGGGGCCGTTCGATCGCTGACACCAGAAGTCCCATGTCGCGCACGCTGTGCCCGGGACCGCTGACCTTGCGAGCGATGGCCAGGATCTCGTCGATCTGGATGTAGCGCACTTCGGTCACTTCAGGTGGTCCAGGATCTCCGCATCGCTGTCCATGAGCTCGATAGGACGTCATCGACCTTGAGCTCGGCCCGATTCTGGGCCTCGCGGATCGCCTCGATGGCGAGTTCCTGCTTGCTGCGCCGCTCGCGACGGGCACGCTCGGTGAGCTTCGCGTCAAGGTCTTCGGGGAGTCGGAGCGTCACCGCCATACAGCGGTGACACCGGCCTGGTATCTGGGTGGCGAGGTGATACCGACCACTCGAGACCTCGCACCGGCCCGCCACACGCCATGGTCCCGGACGGGCCACGCTCACGGCTCCAAGGAACGTGGGACCGGAACGGCAGCTCGCGCCGCCGCCAGGAAGGTGCAGCCGGGAAGACGCAGCGAAACCCCCCCTCCGTAACCGATACCATCCCGAACCGCCGAAGCGGATGATCTGCCCACTGACCTTGATCAGCCTGCTTCGGTCAAGGCTGCGTGCGCGGCGGCGAGGATCTCTCCGGAGAGCGGGGAGCCCTTGGTGGCCCGGGACAGGACCAGCGCGCCGAACAGGGTGCAGAGCCGGACGATGCCGTCCTGGTCGTCACCGTCGAGGAAATCTGCGAAGTCGGCTACCCCCTCGGCGTAGACGCGACCGGCCTCCCGCCCCCCACCCTCGCGCGCGATGTCGGTGGCGAGACCGGCGACCGGGCAGCCGCCCGCCGGGTCGTCGCGGTGTTCGACGGACAGGTAGGTGTCGATCAGCGCCTGCTGGGCGGCTGCGGGCTGCCCGTCGTGCCGCTCGAGCCCGACACTGTGGCGTTGGGCGAGGTCGGCGAAGGCGTGGGCGGTCGCCTCGTCGACGAGCGCCTCCTTGGAGGCGAACTGTTTGTAGAAGGCGCCGTGAGTCAGACCGGCGGCCTTCATCAGGTCGGCGACGCTGACCTGCGTGCCCTGCTCGCGGAACAGCCGGGACGCGGTGTCCACCACCCGCCTTCGATTTTCCTCCGCCTGCGCCTGCGATACCCGGCCCATGACCACCTCCCGCTTGGATGTCGACTGGCATCTATCATAGGCCCGTGTTTAGATTGCACTCATAATCTAATTTTGCGGGTGGCCGTCGGCGCCCGCCATGACCAGGAGCGAGAGCATGGAACTGAAGAACGCGGTCGCGGTCGTCACCGGCGCCAACCGGGGATTCGGCAGGCACCTGGCCGCCCAGCTCGTCGAGCGCGGCGCCAAGGTGTACGGCGCGGCCCGGCGCCCCGAGACGGTCGACGTGCCGGGCGTCATCCCGCTGCGGCTGGACGTCACGGACGAGACGTCGATACGAGAGGCCGCGCGCGTGGCGTCCGACGCGACACTGCTGATCAACAACGCGGGCATCTCCACCGGCGCGTCGCTGATGGGAGGCGACGTGGCTGATGTGCGCCGGGAGATGGAGACCAACTTCTTCGGCCCGCTCGCCGCAACCCGATCATTCGCCCCGGTCATCGCGGGCAATGGCGGCGGGGCCGTACTCAACGTCCTGTCGGCCCTGTCCTGGTTCCACCCGGCCGGCCTCGGATCCTACGCGGCCTCCAAGGCCGCCGCTTGGGCACTGAGCGACGCGACGCGTGAGGAGCTGGCACCGTGCGGGATCACCGTCTCGGCGCTGCACGTCGGCTACATGGACACCGACATGGCCGCCGGTGTGCCCGCCGATCAGAAGGCCGCCGCCGCCGACGTCGCGGCACAGGCCCTGGCCGGCATCGAGGCGGGCCTGCCCGAGATCCTCGCGGACGAGACCAGCCGGTACGTCAAGCAGAGCCTGTCCGCGACACCCCAGCCGAACGCGAGCTGACGCTCATCCCTCCACCCCGGCGTGACCACGTCCACATCCCTTTCATTCGAGGACATCTCATGCGTTACACAACCTTCGGCCATCGGACCGGACTTCGCGTCTCCGAGTACGCGCTCGGAACCGCGAACTTCGGCACCGGCTGGGGCGCCGGAGCCGAACCCGACGAAGCACGCCTGATCTTCGACCGGTTCGCCGAGGCCGGCGGCACCTTCCTCGACAGCGCGGACGGCTACCAGTTCGGCGAGTCGGAGGAACTGACGGGAAAGCTGATCTCCGCCGACCGCGACCACTTCGTCCTGGCGACGAAATTCGCCCTCGGCGCCGCCCCGCAGCCGGACATCTCCAAGACCGGCAACAGCCGCAAGAACATGGTCGCCTCGGTGGAGGCGAGCCTGAAACGCCTGGACACCGACTACATCGACCTGCTCTGGGTGCACTTCCCCGACGAGCTCACTCCGATGGAGGAACTCCTGCGCGGACTCGACGACCTGGTGAGCGCCGGCAAGATCCACCATGCCGCGCTGTCCGGTGACCCTCGCAGACCTCAAGAACTGGGCCCCGATCGTGGGCATCCAGCACGAGTACAGCCTCGTCGAACGCACCGCGGACCGCGAACTCCTACCCATGGCCGAGAGCCTCGGACTCGGCGCCGCCCTGTGGTCCCCGCTCGGCGGCGGACTCCTCACCGGCAAATACCGCAGCTCCGCCGAAGGGCGTCTGAGCGACCTGGGCATGGTCATCCACACCGAAAGCACCGGCCAGAAGACCGCCGTCGTCGACACCGTCCTGGCCATCGCCGAGGAGACCGGCGTAGCACCCGCCCAGACAGCGGTGGCCTGGGTCCGCGAGCGCGCCGCACGCTCCGTGGCCACGCTCGTCCCGATCATCGGCCCGCGCAACCTCTCCCAGCTCGACAGCTACCTCCGCGCTCTCGACGTCCAGCTGACCGACGAGCACTACACCCGCCTCGCCGATGTCAGCGCGGTGCCGCTCGGAGCGCCCCACGAGGGGACGGCCGCCTCACTGGACCGCCTCCAAGGAGGCGCCGCCGACCGAATCGCCACCCCGGTCGTCCCGGTGGCCTGATCGCCCGACGCGGCCGAGCATTGCGCCCGCGCCACACGCAGAAAGACAACACAAAATAGTTCGTACTGGGAGAATCCCGGACCGAGCGCAGACCCTCGTCCTCACGGACGGGACACGGAACGGAGACGGCGATGAGGGCTTTCACGGTCGAGAAGTACGGCGGCGAAGCCGGGATGCGAGCCGCCGAACTGCCCGACCCCCGGGTAGGTACCGACGACGTCCTGGTCAAGATCCACGCGGCGGGCGTCAACCCCCTGGACCTCAGGATCCGCAACGGGGACTTCAAAGCGTTCCTGCCCTACCGTCTCCCGCTCGTTCTGGGCAACGACCTCGCCGGGACCGTCGTCCGGGTCGGCCCGTCCGTCACCGGCTTCGCGGTGGGCGACGAGGTCTACGCCCGGCCCGACAAGGACCGCATCGGCACCTTCGCCGAACTCATCACAGTCCATCAGGACGACCTGGCACCCAAACCGGCCACGCTCACCATGGCAGACGCCGCCTCCCTTCCCTTGGTCGCCCTGACCGCATGGCAGGCACTGGTCGAGCGGGCCCATGTACAGCCGGGCCAGAAGGTCCTCATCCACGCCGGCACCGGCGGCCTCGGTTCCATCGCCGTCCAGCTCGCCAAAGCGCTGGGCGCGCACGTGGCCACCACCGTGAGCACCGCCAAGGTCGACCTGGCCAAGGACCTCGGCGCGGACGTCGTCGTCGACTACCGCACCCAGGACTTCGAAGAGGTCCTCGACGGCTACGACGTCGTCCTCGACAGCCTCGGCGGCAAAAACCTCGCCAAGTCCCTGCGTGTTCTCAAGCCCGGTGGCACGGCCCTCAGCGTCGCGGGCCCGCCCGACCCGGCCTTCGCCCGTGAGCTCGGTGTGACCCCGGTCCTCCGCCTGGCCATGACCGCGCTCAGCTTCAAGACCCGGCGCAGCGCGAAGCGCCACGGCGTGACGTACTCGTTCCTGTTCATGAAGGCCAGTGGCGACCAACTGCGCGAACTCACCCCGCTCATCGACGCCGGGAAGATCCGCCCCGTCGTCGACCGCGTCTTCCCGTTCGAAGAAACCCTCCAGGCCATGCAGTACGTCGAAGAGGGACGGGCAAAGGCCGGCAAAGTCGTCGTCACGATGACGTGAGAACAAGTCCGGCGGCAGCAGGGCTCTGGCAGGGCGGACGCCGCGTGACCCGCACGTCGTCCCCCGCGGTCCGGGCGGCTCCCTCGTCCACTTCAACCCTCACTTCCCACGATTCGAGGCTCGGAGCGTCAAACGAGCGTCATGCCTCCCGCGCATTGAGCCTCCGCCACCTTGAAGCCGCAGCTCAGAGGTGTGAGTGCGAGTTGCGGTGCAGCCGGTGACGATCACGGGGCCGACGATGTCGTTGTCCTGGCCGCGAAAGCCGAGGTCCGCGAGGGGGCCGAGGCCGGCGGCACGACATCCGTGAGCCTCCGCTCACGGCGCGGTGCCGACAGGACGGCCTCTTTCCCCAAGACCCCTACCGGACCACCAGCCGTGGTGCGCAGCGATCAAGCCCCGCCCCTCGCATCGATGTCTCGGCCCGCGTCTCTCTCAGCGGTCATGGCATCGACCACATGCCGCAATTGGGAGCGCACGGTGATGCCCAGCTTGGGAAAAGCCCGGTAGAGGTGCGAGCTGACGGTGCGCGGGGACAGATACAGCTTCTCGGCCACCTCACGGTTGGTCAGTCCGAGCGCCACCAGCCGCACGATCTGCTGCTGCTGCGGGGTGAGGCCGGCGAAGGCGTCCGGTTCCGTGATGCCGCTCTGGCCACCAGCGGCCCTGAGTTCGGACCGGGCCCGCGCCACCCAGGGCTGCGCGGCCAGCCGCCGGAAGACGGCCTCGGCGGCGACCAGCGGCGGACGGGCATCGGAGATGCGGCGGTGGCGGCGCAGCCACTCTCCGTACGCGAGCAGCGCCTGGGCACGCTCGAAAGGCCGACGGGCGAGCGCGGGCGCCTCCAGAGCCGCCGTGAAGTGGTGCTCGGCCTCCTCGGCGGGGGCGAGTGCCGCCCGACTCAGACGGACCAGCGCGGCCCTGCGCGGCGCCAACGCGCCCGCGTCCGCCAGGGACCGCTCGACTCCGTCCACGATCCGGGTGGCCTCCTCGCGACGGCCGACCCGGGCCGCGGCAGCCGCCAGCTCGGGCAACGCCGGGTAGGAGAAGTGGTAATGCGTGGAGTTGCCCCGGTCGTCGAAGAGCACACGGTAGTGCTGGTGGGCGGCCTCGTGATCGCCTTCCACGGTGGCGGCGGTGCCCAGCGCGCGGTGGGCGAGAGCGAGGACAGAACGGCTCTCCTGCGGGTCGACGAGCGAGAGGGCGTGCTGCGACCGGGCGCGGGCCCCGGCCACGTCACCGCGCAGCGCGCACAGCAGTGCCTCCGTCGCGGCGGCACAGGCCACGGCATGATCGAGACCGACCGACGACGCGACGGCCGCGAGTTCGGCGCAGGCCGTCTGCGCACGGACCCACCGGCCCTGTTCCAGATAGGCGAGGGCGGCTATCCCGCCGAGGCCGTCCGGCAGCGGCCCCTGCGAGGTCCACGAGGCGAAAGCCGCGTCGTACGTACGCGCGGCCAATTCCGTCTCGTCCAGCAGCCAGGCCGCGACAGCGAGCAGGATCAGCGTCTGCGGTTCCTCTCGCGCGACCGCGATCAGGGCGGGCAGCCGCAGGGCGAAGCGCGCGTCGGCGGCGTCCGGATGCGCGACGACCGAGGTCCAGCCCGCCAGGAGCGTCTCCCGCTCTCCGAGCCGGTGGCCGGGGGCCGCCGAGGCCAGGGGCAGCAGGCGTTCGATCTCGTGCAACTGGGCCGCGTCACCGGAGTAGAAGCGCACCACAGCGGCGGCGGCCAGGGCCTCCAAGGCCGCCGCGGTATCGGTGTCGGCCAGGGTGGCGGCGGGGCGCACCAGTTGTCCGAAGGCGGCGTTGTGGGAGCTGGTCAGCGTCATGAGCCGGCCGACTTGGAGGGCGGCGAGGGCCGCGGCCGTCGGGTCGTCGGTGCCGGCGCGGGTGCGTGCGGCCAGCCGTTCGACGGAGTCGAGCCGGCCGGTCAGGACCGCCGCACTGGTCGCGGCGGCCAGCAGCCGGGTGCTCTCGCCCCGGTCGGGGTGCAGGTCCGCGGCCCGTTCCAGCATGTGGGCGGCAGCCGCGTAGCCACTGCGGTGACGTGCTCGGTTCGCGCTGCCTTCGAGTCGGGCCGAGACCGCCGCGCTCAGCCCGGAGGTAGCGGCGGCAAGGTGCCAGGCGTGCCGGTCAGGATCCTGGTCGCCGAACAGCTCGGCCAGCCCCAGATGCGCCGCGCGCCGCTCCTCTGCGGGGGCCGTGTGGTAGATCGCGAGGCGGGAGAGCGGGTGGTCGCAGCGCAGTCGTCCCCCGCTTCGCCGGACGAGTCCGGCCTCCTCGGCGGGCGCCCACACCGGATCGCCGATGTCGGGAAGCCAGGACAGCACGGCGTGCGGCGGGTCCTCGTTGTCGACAGTGGCCAGGCGCACCACCGCGCGGCGCGTCTCGGCGGGCAGTGCGGCCAGACGGTCGGCGTAGACCCGCCCCAGCCGTTCGGTGACTGGAAGCGGGCTGTGGACCGTACGGGATGTGTAGTCGTGTTCGTCGGCGGCCCGGGCCAGTTCCACCAAGGCGAGGGGGTTGCCCTCTCCCTGGTCGAGGATGGACGCCCGAGCGGGTCCGGCGGGCACCCGCGGTTGGAAGTCCAGCAGCCGTTCCGCCGCGCCGCGGTCGAGGGGCTCCAGGGTGAGGGTCGGTTCCTGATGGGCGAGCCCGCGCAGCGTGGGGTCCCTGGTGGCGACAAGCAGCGTCACCGGTTCGTCGGCCAGACGCCGGGCGACGAAGGAGAGAACGTCCAGTGAGGCGCGGTCGGCCCACTGGGCGTCGTCCACGACCACCAGCAGCGGGCGCTCGGCGGCGAGGTCCGACAGCATGGTGAGGACCGCTGTCCTGATGAGCATCGGGCCCGGCACCTCGCTTCGCTCCGCCACTCCGAAAGCAACGTGCAGCGCCCCGCGCTGCCTGGGGGGCAGTCCGTCGATCCGCCCGCGGACCGGACGTAGCAGCTGGTGCAGTCCCGAGAACGCCAGGTGGGTCTCGGACTGGCTGCTGTCGGCCCTGAGTACCCGACCGCCGTCTGCGGTGAAGCGCGCCACGACCGCCTCCACCAGGGTGGTCTTGCCCGCTCCGGCCCCTCCCACCACGGTCAGTAGAGCGTCCACCGGCCTCGTCCCGGACTCCGTCGCACGCGGCGCGGTCACCGCTGCGACCAGCCTGTCCAGCTCGGCTCCCCTGACCACGGCGGTGCCGCTGCGGCGGCGGGCGGTTGTCACTGTGCAGTCGTCCACCGGTTCTCCAGACGTGGCGGACGCTTCCATGGCTCAACGTCTCCGCTCACCGCGTCCTGCGCATCGACGCTACCAGGGCGTCCTCGGCACATCCCGGACAGCATCCCGGGGGTATGAAACCCATGCGGCCTCCTGTTCCCCGCCACCTCGCTCACCATGTGCCCGGCGCAAGTGGATGCCGGGCACCGAAGCCGGGCCCTCGCCCCACCGCACCCAGGGTTCCGGCCCTCATCCGCACGGTGCGCCGACTGCCCGTCCGCGCCGCCGACGGCCCCGGGCCCGCCCCATGGGGAACTGCAGTCACGTGTCCGATACCGCCGAGGCACCACCTGCTCGCAGGCTGGAAGACGTCCGAACCTTCGAAGGAGAACAATGTCCCCCCTTGCTTCCCCGTCCTCCGAGACCGGGACTCCGACGGTGAGCACCATCGAACTCGGTGATGTGCGGATCCACCGCGTCATGGAGTTCTCCGACACCACTCCGATGACGACAAATGTCTTCTTTCCCAGCAGCAGACCCGAGGAGTGGCACCGGCACACCGCGATGCTGGCGCCCCACCACTGGGAGCCGGACACCGATCTCACTCGTGCCGCCACCCAGTCCTGGGTGCTGCGCAGCGAGGGCAGGATCATCCTGATCGACACCGGCGCGGGCAACGACAAGTACCGTCCGCTGCAACCGATCTGGTCCTACCTGAACACCGGCTACCTGGCGAATCTCGCCGCTGTCGGCGTGCGGCCCGAAGACGTCGACATCGTCGTCAACACCCACCTGCACGACGACCACGTCGGCTGGAACACCCGGCTCGAAGGCCGCGACTGGGTTCCCACGTTCCCCAACGCGACGTACCTCATGCCGCAGCGTGACTTCGAGTACTGGAGGCCCGAGAATCTCCACAACACGGTTTTCGGACGGGGCAACCAGAACGTCTACGAGGACAGCATCACCCCGGTCGTCGACGCCGGTCTGGTGGAGACCTGGGACGAGTCGTACACCATCGACTCCCAGCTCCGCCTCGAACTGGCCCCAGGCCACACCCCCGGAACCTCGGTCATCCACCTGGAGTCCAGGGGCGACCGCGCGATCTTCGCCGGCGACCTCCTGCACGGTGCGATCCAGGTGCACGAGCCGCACATCAACAGCTGCTTCGAGGAGGACGAGGACGGCGCTCGCGCCAGCCGTGCACGCATGTTCGCGCACGCCGCGGACAACAACGCCCTCGTGCTCCCGGCGCACTTGCCCGGACACGGTGCCTTCGAAATGCGCCGCCGGGGTTCCGGCTTCGAGCTGACCAACTGGGCGCCGTTCTCCCGCACCTGATCCGACCGTCCGTCCTCAAGGAGGAACCCTCATGTCCACCACGTTGCCCACGAACCCGGAGAACACGGTCGCGGTCCTCGACGTGTCCGGCTACCGCGTCACCCGACGAGCCTGGGTCGCGGCCGATCCAGGGCGGGCGTACGACCTGCTGAGCACCGTGTCGAACATCGGTCGATGGAGCCCCGACGCGATCCGCGCCAAGTACGAGGAAGGCGCCGGAGCATGGGCGGGAGCCTGGTTCCAGGGCCGTAACCAGCGCGGGGGCGCAGAGTGGGACAGCCGTTCGCAGGTGCAGGAGGCCATACGCGGGGTCGAGTTCACGTACACCGTCCTCGGTTCGGCGCCCGTGCCCGTCGTCCGCTGGCGCTGGACCTTCACCCCCGACGGGTCGGGGAGCCTGCTCACCCAGACGTGGCAGTTGCTCGAGGCGGACCCCGTCCTCGGCTCCACCTACGCAGATCTCGACACCCTGCGGGACGTAACCGTCGGAAGCATGGAGGACACCTTCGTGGCATTGGCCCGCTGGATCTTCGACAACCCGGCGGTCTGAAACCGCACCGCCACGCACCCGGCTGCCGGCCCGGGGCCAGGTGCTCAAGGCCCGAACCGACCGCAGCACCACGTTGAACTGGGTGCAGATCGGATCGATCGCCGGAGAGGCCGCGCCGATCCCGTCCGCTGTGCTGCGCGCGGCTCGCCTGCACATCGTGGGCAGCGGCATCGGTTCCGTCTCGCCGCCTGACTTCATCGCCGAACTGCCCGAGTCTGCCGCCGCGGTCACCGGCGGCAGACTCGACGTCCAGGCCCGGCCCGTACCGCTGGCAGACATCGCGCATGCATGGGACGACCAGTCCAGCAAGCGCCTCGTCTTCGTCCCCTAGCGCCTCCGATCCCCGTGCCAGGCCGCTCATCATCCCGAGACCCGGGGACGTCCTCACTCTGCAGATCGCCGATTTTTGTGGCTGCCTGCCGACCTGCCAGGTGACAGGCGGCGGCTTGGGAAAAGGAAGTGAACATGAAGAAGCGCGCGCTCATCGTGGGTCTTGGCATCGCGGCATGTCCGCAGCCATCGGCCTGCGCGAGGCCGGATGGGCCTGTGGTGCGTAGGCACCAGGACATGTGTGTGGCTGGTCCAGACGCACCAGGAAAAGACGGCGGCGGGGAACGATGCCCGGCGGGGCGCCGGGAGGAAGTGTTGCAGGCGGGCGCATCCCGCGCTTTCCCTTGCCTGGCGGTGTCTGGAGTGATCAACCGGTGGCGACTCTTCTTGACCGCATCGGATGGTGGGTCTTCCGGCGGTACCGCTACGTCGCGGCGGGTCGACTCAGCTGGCTGGCCGGCCGAGCAGTTCATCCCTCCGAGGACAGCACGATCTGTGCCCCCGTCGGCGTGTGCGCCACGGGAGCACGGCGTCCACATCCAGCAGGTTCACGCACGTGCTCGCAACCGACAATGAAAGGACCTCCATGTCCGTAGCTGTGCTGTCCCCGCCTCGTATCGGGAGGCCGGCGATCGGTGCCCTCGGCGTCTTGGCACTCGCCCTCGGCACCCTGCAGTCAGTGGTGGAGCCTGCGCTCCCGCTGCTCCGAGGTGAGTTGGGGGTCAGTAACGGCGATGCGGTATTGATCGGCAACGTATTGCTCATCACCGGCGCGGTCATCACGCCTGTCGCAGGCAAACTCGGCGACCGCTACGGGGGAAAGCGGGTGCTGGTCTCGCTGATGGCCGTGGTGTCGGCCGGTGGTCTGCTGGCCAGCCTGGCGCCGAATTTGCCGCTGTTGTTGCTCGGTCAGGTGTTGCAGGGCGTCATGGTGGGTGCGCTGCCCCTCTCATTCATCCTCGTGCGCAAACACCTCTCGACAGGAGAGTCGCAGGCGGCGATCGGAGTGGTTGTCGCGCTGTTCACAGGCGGTGGCATGGTGGGAATGCTGTTTGCCGGGCGGGTCGCGGAAGGAATGTCCTGGCATTGGATGTTCGCATTACCGACGATCGTGATCATCGGGATGACGTCGGCCGTGATGTGGCTGATGCCGCATGATCCGCCGATCGAGTCGGACAACAGGATCGACTGGCCTGGCGTTTCGCTGCTGAGCGGCACACTCCTCGCGTTCCTGCTCGGGTTGAAGGCGGTGACGGAGGGCGGCGGCGTGTCGCCGCTCGCGACAGGTGCCATCGTGGTGGGCGTGGCCGCACTCGCTACCGCATGGGTCGCCGTCGAGCGCAGGGCAGCCTCGCCGATGGTCGATCTACGAATGCTGGCAAAGCCCTCAGTGCGAAATGCGTTTGGGCTCACCTTCGTCATAACCGCCAGTTTCGGGATGGTGGGCTATCTCTTCCCGCAGATGTTCGGGGCGCCGGCCGACGGGTACGGCTTCGGAGCCGACACCACGGACATCGGACTGCTCCTGCTGCCCGGTGCCATCGCCGGGTGCGTAAGCGATTTGATCGGCGGGATCGCGGCGCGGCGTTTCGGTACGCGCGCCGTAGTCACCGTGGGCGCCGTCGTCATGGTGGCCACGATGATGGCCCTGGCGGCGCTGCACACCGCGGAATGGCAGCTCGCCCTCGCCAAGGTGCTGACCGCCTTCGCCGCGGGCCTTGGTACCACGGCGTTGCTCGCCAGTACCGCCACCGGCGTGGAGACCAAGGACATCGGCATCGCTACCAGCCTGCTCACGGTGACACGCGTGATCGGCACCGTTCTGGGCGCCCAGATCGCCGGCGCGATCCTCGATGCCTGGGCCGATCCGGTAACGGGTCTGTCGACCGAATCGGCCTTCGCCACAGCTTTCACCGTCGCCGGCATCGTCGCCGCACTGTCCTTGCTCGTTGTCCGCAACATTACGAAAATGGGAGCCCAGGCATGACGCCTACCCGTCTGTCGATGAACGTGAGTGCTAACGCGAAGCGCACGGTCCTGGTTTCCGGGGCCGGTATCTCCGGACCTGCGCTGGCGTACTGGCTGAGCCGGTCAGGGTTCGCGGTCACCGTGGTGGAGAAGGCAAGCGCACTGCGCGACAGCGGATACCCGATCGACATCCGCGGTACTGCGATCGAGGTGGTCCGGCGGATGCGGATACTGCCGCAGCTGCAGGACGCGCACATTCACTCGCATCGCTGCACCTTCCTCAACGCCGACGGCAGTGAACTGGCTGTACTCAGCCCGGACGCCGTTGTCGGCAATGTCGGGGGCCAGGACCTCGAGGTGCGTCGTGGAGACCTGGGCGCGATCCTCTACGCGACAGTCCGCGACGACGTGGAATTCTTGTTCAACGACTCCATCGACACACTCGACCAGTCGGGACAGAAGGTCGATGTCGCTTTCCGCGGTGGGCAACAGCACACGTTCGACCTGGTGATAGGCGCCGACGGTTTGCACTCACGTACCAGGCAGGCACTCTTCGGCCCCGAAGCACAGTTCCACCGCTACCTCGGCTACTGCTTCGCCATATTCACCATGCCGAACAGCTTCGGGCTCTCCCACGAGCTCATGATGTGGAACGCCCCGGGGAGAGCCGCGGCCCTCTACGCCGTCGGGGCCGAGGACGAGCTGCACGCCTTCCTGAACTTTCACCAACCGGCTCCGCCTTTCGATGCCCTCCGGGACCCCGACGCCCAGCGGAACCTGGTCGCCACGACCTTCGCAGGCGCGGGATGGGCGGTCCCTGGCATGGTCAACGCCATGCGCGACGCGGATGACCTGTTCTTCGACACGGCCGGCCAGATCCGCATGCCTCACTGGTCCAGCGGCCGCGTCGCGCTCGTCGGCGACGCCGCGTACGCACCCTCGTTCCTTACCGGACAAGGCTCAAGCCTTGCGCTGGTCGGCGCCTACATGCTCGCCAACGCCCTGGCCACGAACCGGGACCACACTGCCGCCTTCGCCGCCTACGAACGCGACGTTCGCGAGTTCGTAGCCATGAATCAGGCACTGGTCGACAACGGTGCCGCCACGCTCTTCCCCACCACGGTGCGGGCCCTGGAGCAACGCAACACCATGCTTCGTGGCCTCGCCACCATGCCTTCCGCGACAACACGACCGGCCCATTCAGCCCTTACGCTGCCCGAATTCGCCTCGACGCCATGACCCGATACCTCAGCGTTTCGCTTTCATGCCTGGTCAAGCGTGCCGTCCGCAGCGCAGGTGACAGCCCTCTGGGGGCTCCGTTCGTGGAACAGTCACAGTGACCGTTCCACGAACGCTCCATAACCCTCGTTCTTAGGCCGCCGCGGCCTGATCCGCCCCTTTCGAGATCAGAGTAAAGAGTGAGGGCCAAGGGCCGTCGAGGCGGAACGTGCAGAGATCCGCCGTCCTTGGCGGACTCTTCGGCTCGAGCCCGGGTGCTGGTGAGCCGCCGGGCGGATGGGTCTGCGGGATGAACGCCTCGATAGGCGCCTTGCCCGCCTCTACCGCCCTCTCGGCGTGATCGACGACCTTGCGGACGCCACGTCTCGGCGCCGGACAGCAGTGTGTGCGGCCAACCGCGTGGAGCTGCCGAGAAACCCTCGGTATCGGACTACGACAGGCGTTCGGTGCCGCTTTCGGGGGCAGCGTGGGCCAGACCCGTCCGGTAGGCGATGACGACGAGTTGCGCCCGGTCGCGGGCCTGAAGCTTCGTCATGGCACGCTGCACATGGGCTCGCACGGTGAAGGGGCTGAGGAACATGCGCTCGGCGATCTCTTGGTTGGACAGACCGGTCGCGACCAGGGCCACCATCTCGCGTTCGCGCGGGGTGAGCACGGCGAGCTGTTCGGCGTGGTGCGAAATGGCATCGTCCGGTGTAGCCAGGAAACGAGCGACCAAGGAGCGGGTCGCGGCCGGGGACAGAAGGGTGTCGCCGTCGGCGATCGTGCGCACGGCGTCCAGCAGGGCATCGGCGCCGATGCCCTTGCCGATGAAGCCTCCGGCCCCCGCGCGGAGCGCCTGGGCGACGTACTCGTCGGTCTCGTACGTGGTGAGGATCAGGATGCGGCTGGCCCGCAGTTCCGGGTCCGCACAGATCTCCGACGTGGCGGTGAGACCGTCCACCTCAGGCATTCGGATGTCCATGATCACTACGTCCGGGCGCAGTTCCCGGGTGAGTCTCACCGCCTCCTTGCCGTCGGCGGCCTCGCCGACCACGGTGATGTCTTCGGCACTGTCGAGGAGTATCCGAAAAGCACCGCGCAGCAGGGCCTGATCGTCGGCGAGCAGCACGCGGAGCGTCACGGCGTACCTCCGAACTCCCGGTCGCCCGTCCGTCCTACGCCTGTCGATTCGTCGGTCATCCATCCCCCAGTGGTTGTTGCTTCGTCAGTTTCCCGCGTCGGGTCCTTGGCGGGCGGCAGGGGCAGTTGGGTGGAGACGAGGAAGCCGCCCTCCGGGCGCCCGCCCGCGGAGAGGTGTCCCCCTACCGCGGTGGCCCGTTCACGCATCCCGATCAGACCGTAACCGGGCGCCTGGTCCCTCGCGGTGGACGTACTCGGTCCCGTGGATGCGGTCGGTGCCGTACGGGCAGACGCTCCGTCGTCGGCGACGCTGATGGTCACGCGATCGCGGTTCCACGCGAGGCGTACCCGGGCACTGCCGGTACCGGCGTGCTTGGTCACGTTGGTGAGGGCCTCCTGGACGATGCGGTAGGCGGTGAGGTCAACTGCCGGCGGCAGCGGCCTGGCCGTGCCTTCCTGGTGCACCGACACCTCCAGACCCGCGCGGCGGAAGGACTCGATGAGCGTGGGCAGCCGGGACAGCCCGGGCGCCGGTTCGGCGGGCGCCGCCGCGTCCCCGGTCTGGCGCAGCAGACCGACCGTGGCGCGCAGGTCGTTGAGCGCGTTGGCGGTGGTCTCGACGAGTTCCTTCAGACTCGTGCGGGTCTCCTCCGGGCGGGTGTCGAAGAGGTGGGCGGCGACCGTGGCCTGGGCGTTGGCCAGAGTGATCTGATGGGCCACGAGGTCGTGCAGTTCCCGGGCGACGCGCACTCGTTCCTCGGCCACTCTCCGGTGCGCCTCGACGTCCCGGCTCTTCTCTGCCCGCCGGGCCCGCTCTTCCATGGCCGCCAGGTAGGCACGTCGGTTCTGCACCGAGTGACCGAGTACGCCGGCCACCAGCGGAAACGCCGCCACCGCGCCCATCCTGCTCACGTCCTTCCACGAGAGGGCCCCCAACACGGGGGCGAAGGCGACCACCAGCGCCGCGGAGATGAGCGCCGAGGCGCTCGCCGCGCGCCGTTCGGTGCGCGCGGTGAGCGAGTAGGAGTAGGCGGTGATCACGGCGGGGGCCACGATGAGCGGGCTCAGCAGGAGTCCCAGGAACGGAGCCAGCACCCCGCTCACGGTCGTGGCCGCCATGGCGGCCAGGGGCGCCCTGTGCCGCACCGGCAGCACAGCGCAGGACAACACGGCGATGAAGTAGGCGGCGGCGGACGGCGATGACAGCGTGCTGCCGTCGTCCTGCACCACACCGCCGAGCAGACAGAGCGCGAACGCCGTCGTCACGGTCGCTGCCTCCCGCCACCACGCAGCGCGTCCACCGCCTCCCGTGCGTGTCATGGCCGACTCAGTCCCGACCGACGGGCAGCCGCCGCACCGCTGCGTCCAACGCGGCTGCGGGGAAAGGAACATGCCTCTTCAGTGCCTCACCCTCGATATCCACGTTCGGCAGCACGCCGTTAAGGATACGGGGCAGCCACCAGGCCCGGTGGCCGAGCAGTGCCAGGACCGCTGGGGTGATCGCCATCCGGACGACGAAGGCGTCAAAGGCGACGGCGGCGGCCAGACCGGCACCCATCGTCTGTTGCTCGTCCACCTGACCCATGCCAGACCAACGAGCCACCAAGCGGAACTCCACGAGTCAATGACCTGCATGCCCTAACCAGGTCGCCGGGCCTGCTCGCTCCCCTTGGAACTGGCAAAGCCGAGGAGCTTCTGGCAGGAAGCCGGGCCGCCCTGACGCAGTCTCTCAACGACCCGGTGTGGCGAAGCTGCGGTTCCTACGAGGACGGAGCGTCCGCCTGTCGGCCCGCCCTGCGGCCGTCGCGGAGGCGGAGCGACAGCTGCGCGCGTACAGCCGTAATCCTCCAGGCCGCATCCGGCAGGAGCTGGGTGAGTTCTACTCCATCCCGGACACCGGAAAGCCCCAGTCGGACATCGGTGACTGGCTGATGGTGCTGGCCGACCACCTGAAGAGGAGCATCGAGGAGGGGGACGTTCCGGAGCCATCGTCCCCGCAGACGCACTGGGAGTGGCACGCGCGTTTTCCGGAGACCGCGCAACTGCTGGGGGGCTGGTTCTCGCAGGATATCGTCGACGAGTTCCTCGGCCACGACGCCGCGGTCGCCGACTACGCCGACACCACAAACCCGCAGTTGGTCGCCCGCCTCGTGGGTGAACTGCACGAGTTGCTCGCCCTCCCCCTGGACGAGGGGGATTACGCCCTGGCTGCCGCCGAACTCGGCATGGAGGTGGGCCCGCCGGAGCCGTTCTCCCACGGCGCCTGGTTCCAGTCGCTGGCGGCGACACTGTCTGGTGCCTGATCCGGCTGGACTGTCGGGGGACGGGCGCTCCACAGCCACAGGACGGCACGAACGTGGACAGCACCCTCAGGGCCGAGCCCTCGCGAGACCCCACCTGAAGGTCCGACCGGCCGGTGACCGCATCCTTTGAGAACATCGCCAGGGCCTCAACAGCGCAACCCGGAGGAGACGCAGGCGATCCGCAGTCCGAAGGCGGATGTATCTCAGCGCCCTGACCGCACCGACCGGGGCCAGGACGGCTACACCGACCTGGCCGCCCGGGTGACCAGATGGCTCGCGGCGGCCAGGGAACCTCTCCTCCATGATGACGCGACGACCCGTACTGCGGCGTGGGTTCGAGGCTCACCTGACGCACCATAAGAACGAGCGTCAGATGAGCGTCGTGCACCAGTCCCAACGAAGGCCGCCGCAGACCGCTTGCCCCTGCACTCTTGGGTGAAACCGCAGGTCAGAGCAGTGTGCCTGGACGGCTGCGCGCTCCACGTCGTGTCCGGTGGGAAACATGTCGAGCGCATCCCGCCGTGCCTGAGAACCCCGAGAACACTGCAGGTCAGTGCCCCTTTGCCGCAGGCTCCAAGATGGCCACGCACTCCACGTGCGACGTCATCGGGAACAGGTCGAACGCCCGCAGTGTCCGCACCCGGTACCCGCCCTCCCGGAAGTACGCGATGTCCCGGGCCAGCGCCGCCGGGTCGCACGCCACGTATGCGATGCGGCGTGCGCCGAGCGCGGCCAGCTGCTTCACCGTGGCCTTGCCGGCACCCGCACGCGGCGGGTCCAGGACGATCAGGTCGCACTCGGTGATGCCCGTGCGCGGCAGGACCTGGTCGACCTTGCCGTGCTCGATACGGACCCGGTCCAGGTCCTTCAGGTTGTGACGGGCGTCCTCGACCGCGCGCTTGCCGGACTCGATGCCGAGCACCGCGCCCTTCTCGCCGATCCGCTGGCCGATGGCGCCCGCGAACAGGCCCACACCGCAGTACAGATCGAGCGCCATGTCGTTCTTGCGGGGCAACAGGCCCTGCATGACCGCGCGGACCAGCGTGTCCGCCGCCTGGGGGTGCACCTGCCAGAAGCCGCCCGAGCCGACGCGGTAGGTACGGTCGTCGGCGCGCTCGCGGACGAAGGCGCGGCCGTGGACGCGGTGGACGCCGCCGTCCTTCTCCTCGACGCGGAGCACGGAGACCGGCTTGTCGAGCTCGACCAGCGGCAGCCGGCCGCCCTCGCGCGGGGTCAGGATGACCTGGCGGTCGTGGGAACCGGTGGCGGAGATGGCCTCCACCGTGGCCATCTGCGGCCAGTCCTGCTTCTCGATCCCGAGCTCGGAGACGCCGGGGGCGGCGATCAGGCAGTGGTCGATCGGCTGGACCTCGTGCGAACGGTGCTTGCGCAGTCCCACCAGGCCGTCCTGGTCGACGGCGTACTGGACGCGCGTGCGCCAGGCCGGGACCTCGCCCGGCGGGAGCTTGTCGCCCTCGGCCGGCATGACCGTGCCGTCCCAGTTGGCCTCCTCGGGCGTGAGGCCCGCGAGGCGCTGGAGCTGCTCGGCGATCACTTCGCCCTTGAGGCGGCGCTGCGCGCCCGGCTTCGCGTGCTGCCAGTCGCAGCCGCCGCACTTGCCGGGGCCGGCGTACGGGCAGGGGGCCTCGACGCGGTCCTTGGACGCCTCGACGACCGTGACCGCGTCGGCGCGCAGGAAGCGCGAGTCGGTGTCGCCCTCCGTGACCCGGGCTACGACCTTCTCGCCGGGGAGGGTGTGGCGCACGAAGAGCACCTGGCCCTCGGACGTGCGGGCGATGCAGTGGCCGCCGTGGGCGACGGGGCCGACCTCGACCTCGTACTCCCGACCGATCAGCGACTCCCCGGCCTGCGACGACGTGGATTCGTTCTGCATGAGGGGGTGGCTCCAGAGATCAGGAAAAGGGAAAACGGCCGGACAACAGCCCACCAGTCTACGTGGGCGGAAGCCGGCCGCTTACCACAGGCGGAGCGCGGAGTCAGCCCTTGCGGGTGGGTTCCTTGTGATGACGCCGCTCCACGGGACCGCGGCGCACCGAGCCCGGAGCGCTCCAGTCGGCACGCCTCCTGGCCCGCACCTTCGCCGCCTCGGAGGACTCCAGCTGGTACGGCACCGACGTCACCATCACGCCCGGCGTGAACAGGAGACGGCCCTTCAGCCGCAGTGCGCTCTGGTTGTGCAGCAGGTGCTCGTACCAGTGGCCGACCACGTACTCCGGGATGTAGACGCTGATCACATCGCGGGGCCGGTCCTTGCGCAGGCTCTTCACGTAGTCGATGACCGGGCGGGTCACCTCACGGTACGGCGAGTCGAGGATCTTCAGCGGGATGTCGATGCCGCGCCGTTCCCAGTCCTCCTTGAGCGCCTTCGTCTCGGCCTGGTCGACGCTGATGGACAGCGCCTCCAACTGGTCGGAGCGCACCAGTTTGGCGTACGCGAGGGCGCGCAGCGTGGGCCGGTGGAGCTTGGAGACCAGGACGATCGAGTGGACGCGCGAGGGGCGGATGCTGTCGTCGGGCCGCGTCTCCGGGGCGGCGATCTCCTCGGCGACCCGGTCGTAGTGCTTGCGGATCGCGGTCATCGTCCCGAAGAAGATGACCATGCCGAGCAGCGCGACCCAGGCACCGTGGGTGAACTTCGTGGCCAGCACGACCACGAGGACCAGGCCGGTGAAGAACGCGCCGAAGGTGTTGATCGCCCGGGAGCGGATCATGTGCCGTCGCGCCGCAGGGTCCTTCTCCGTACGCAGGTGACGGTTCCAGTGCCGCACCATGCCGGTCTGGCTGAGCGTGAAGGACACGAAGACACCGACGATGTAGAGCTGGATGAGCCGGGTCGAGTCGGCGCCGTAGATCCAGACGAGCAGGATCGCGGCCCCGGCGAGCAGCACGATGCCGTTGGAGAAGGCCAGCCGGTCTCCGCGGGTGTGCAGCTGACGCGGCAGGTAGCGGTCCTGGGCGAGGATCGAGCCGAGCAGCGGGAAGCCGTTGTACGCGGTGTTCGCGGCGAGGAAGAGTACGAGCGCGGTGGCCGCCGCCAGGAAGACGAAGAGGAACGTGCCCTCGCCGAAGACGGCTGCGGCGACCTGGGAGATCACCGGGTCCTGGACGAAGCTCTCACCGACGGCCGCACCGTTGTGGATCAGGTCCTTCGCCGGGTTCTCGGCCATCTTGACGTCGGTCGCCATGGCGAGACCGATGATTCCGCAGAACATGGTGACGGCCAGCAGGCCCATCGCCGCGAGGGTGGTCGCGGCGTTCCTGCTCTTCGGCTTGCGGAAGGCGGGGACCCCGTTGCTGATCGCCTCCACGCCCGTCAGGGCCGCGCAGCCGGAGGAGAACGCGCGCAGGAGCAGGAAGACGAGCGCGAACCCGGCGAGCCCCTGGTGCTCCGGCTTGATCTCGTAGTCGGAGGTGGGGGCGTGCATGGTGTCGCCGAGGATCATCCCCCGGAACGCACCCCAGAGGATCATGAGGAAGACCCCGGCCACGAACAGGTAGGTCGGGATGGCGAAGAGCTTGCCGGACTCCTTGACGCCGCGCAGGTTCATCAGCGTCAGCAGCACGATGGCCCCGACGGCGCAGAACGTCTTGTGCTCGACGACGAAGGGGATCGCGGAGCCGAGGTTCTCCACGCCCGAGGCGATCGACACCGCGACGGTGAGGACGTAGTCGACGAGGAGGGCACTGGCGACGGTCAGGCCGGCCTTCGGCCCGAGGTTGGTGGTGGCGACCTCGTAGTCGCCGCCACCGCTCGGGTAGGCGCGCACGTTCTGCCGGTACGAGGCGACGACGGTGAACATGAGGACCACGACCGCGAGCGCGATCCACGGGCTGAAGTGGTACGCCGACACGCCCGCGATGGACAGCACGAGGAGGACTTCCCCGGGTGCGTACGCAACGGAGGACAGCGGGTCGGATGCGAAGACGGGGAGGGCGATGCGCTTGGGAAGGAGCGTTTCCCCCAGCTTGTCGCTGCGCAGCGCCCGGCCGATCAGGATCCGTTTGGGCACGTCGGTCAGTTTGGACACGGTGAGGATCGTAAGCGCTGCCGGGACACGCCACCGAAGCACCACCCCCTCGGGACCGGGAAAACCTTCATAATTACCCGCCCTCACCGGGAAAGTCCATGGAATCCTTAACGAAATCCTTGCGGCGCGGAAGCGCGCGAGACCTCGGACCGGCCCTCTCGCCCTCTCCCCCGTCCCGTCCCACGCGTCGCCGGCCTCCCCTTTTGCTCATCGGCCCGCGGGGTACGCACACTCGGATGAAGCGGTGTCGGCGTCGCCGCATAAGCTCATCCAAGGGCAACGCCGGAGGTGGTTGCCCCATTGTTTGCCCCGCAAGCTGAGAGAGAAGTGTGAGCAGGGTGTTTTCGCAGGTCATCCGGACGACCAGGACGGCGAGGTAGGCGCAAGGTGCACATCGTCATCATGGGCTGCGGGCGCGTCGGAGCCGCCCTCGCACAGACCCTGGAGCAGCAGGGGCACACGGTCGCCGTGATCGATCAGGACCCCACGGCGTTCCGACGCCTCGGTTCCGGTTTCGGCGGCAGGCGCGTCAGCGGCGTCGGCTTCGACCAGGACACCCTGCGTGAGGCGGGTATCGAGGAGGCCGGAGCGTTCGCGGCCGTCAGCAGCGGCGACAACTCCAACATCATCGCGGCCCGGGTGGCCCGCGAGATGTTCGGCATCGAGAACGTCGCGGCCCGCATCTACGACCCGAAGCGCGCCGAGGTCTACCAGCGCCTGGGCATCCCCACCGTCGCGACGGTCCGCTGGACGGCGGACCAGATGCTGAGGCGGCTGCTGCCGTCGGGCGCCGAGCCCCTGTGGCGCGACCCGAGCGGTGGTGTGCAGCTCGCCGAGGTGCACACGACGCCGTCCTGGATCGGGCACAAGATCAGCACTCTGCAGGAGGAGACGGGCGTCCGCGTCGCCTTCCTCACCCGCCTGGGTGAGGCCATACTGCCCACCTCGCAGACGGTTCTGCAGGAGGGCGACCTCGTCCACGTGATGATGCGTACGGACGAGATCGCAAAGGTCGAGGAGGCCTTTGCCGAAGGTCCCGAGGAGGGCGGTCACTGATGCGCGTCGCGATTGCCGGGGCCGGTGCGGTGGGCCGTTCCATCGCGGCCGAGCTCCTGGAGAACGGGCACGAGGTGCTGTTGATCGACAAGGCGCCGACCGCCATCTCGGTGGAGCGGGTCCCGATGGCCGAATGGCTCCTCGCGGACGCCTGCGAGATCACGTCGCTCGACGAGGCGGCGCTCCAGCGGTGCAACGTCGTGATCGCCTCGACCGGTGACGACAAGGTCAACCTGGTCGTGTCGCTGCTCGCGAAGACCGAGTACGGCGTACCGAGGGTCGTAGCCCGGGTGAACAACCCGAAGAACGAGTGGCTGTTCAACGAGTCCTGGGGCGTCGATGTGGCCGTCTCCACTCCGCGGCTGATGTCGGCCCTGGTCGAGGAGGCGGTGAGCGTCGGCGATCTGG
The DNA here is from genome assembly GCF_040630715.1 of Streptomyces sp. NPDC005752. Taxonomy (NCBI): domain Bacteria; kingdom Bacillati; phylum Actinomycetota; class Actinomycetes; order Kitasatosporales; family Streptomycetaceae; genus Streptomyces; species Streptomyces sp. NPDC005752. Next base: position 213,150 of record NZ_JBEXYB010000009.1, read on the forward strand.
TCCGGCTTCTGCGCTTCAGCCACGGCGACGCCAACCTGGTCGAGCTGACGCTGCCCCCGGAGTCGGCACTGGCCGGCATCAGGGTGGGCGATGTGGACTGGCCCGTGGACACCTCGCTCGTCACGATCATCCGCGGCACGCGAGTGCTGACGCCGAGCCCCGAGGAGACCCTGGAGGCCGGTGACGAGCTGCTGTTCGTGGCCGCCCAGGCTCGTGAGGAGCAGCTCGAGGACCTGCTGTCGGTCCGCCGGGAGCTGTCCGAGGACTGAGCGGACCGCGTGTACGTGTGGGGCCCCGGACCGTTTCCACGGGGAGGGGGGGCAAACCGAGACGCGGCGGTGTTGGGGTAAAAAAGGGGTTTAGGGGCGGCTCCCGCGCCCGGGGGCGCAGGTAAGCAGATCGG
>NZ_JBEXYB010000010.1:0-212392 GCF_040630715.1 Streptomyces sp. NPDC005752
AGCGGCCCTGCGGTCCCTGTCCGGCGCCACTCACGACGCCGCCCTCGGTATCCCGGCCGAGGCCGAACCGGGCACGGTCGACGAGCTGCGGGCAGGTGCGGCCCCCGGGCCATCGCCGCGTCCGGCGCCGGGGGGCCCGGCGTCAGATGGCCGCCTTCTTCAGGCGGCGCCGCTCACGCTCGGAGAGGCCGCCCCAGATCCCGAACCGCTCGTCGTTGTTGAGGGCGTACTCGAGGCATTCCGAACGGACTTCGCAGGCGAGACAGACCTTCTTGGCCTCGCGGGTGGAGCCGCCCTTCTCAGGAAAGAAGGACTCGGGGTCGGTCTGGGCGCACAGCGCGCGCTCCTGCCAGCCGAGTTCCTCGTCCGCGTCCTCGACCAGCAGTTGCTGGAACAGCTCGGTCATGTGCGCCCCTCGTCTGTCTCGTGCGTCCCCGTGATGCGGCCGTTACCGCTGCGCCAAACGACACGAGTGAAATTACAAGTGTGTAGCTTCGGGCCAGTCAAGCGGAGATCTGCTATTGACCCCGGTATTCACCCTTCGGAACCAAGCGTAAGCGAAAAGTGTCCAAATCACCAAAAATCTGACATATGCCACCGCTGCCACCGACTGGCGCTTCTCACCGAGTGGGACGAGCGCGGCCGTTCGGATGTTTCGATTTGATCACCGAAGCGACCAAGATCACAGTAGGGTCACGGGCCCTCAATCGCGTTTACGGACACAGTTGATGCGCCACCTTGCCTCTCTCGCGGCCGCTAAAACCTTTCTCCACCATGGGTAACCGGATGGAGTGAAACAATTCCGCCAAAACGGTCATTGGGTTGACAGGGGGCGGACCGACCCGGTCTCCTTATCCGCATGCACGCGACCGCAGCGACGTACACAACCCACAGCCGTGGGTTCCGTACGGCTGTCCAGGCCCGCTGTTGCTGTTCCAGCTGTCACAGCTGTTGAAGCCCTGACGCTCCAGCTCTGATCCAGCTCCGTTTCACCGCATTTCGGTCTCCGCGTCACCACCCCCCGCACGCGCATCCACCTGCCGAGGAACCACCGCACCCATGAACAGCGACAGCGACCTTTCGATCGCCGGCGACATCCTTGAGGTCCAGCACCTTCTGCAGCCGGCCAGCCCTCATCCCTCCACCGTGGCCGGGTTCGTCGGACTCGCCCGCTCCATCGCCGCCGACCGCGCCCGGTGGGCCCCGCTCGTCCGGTACGACACCACCACCCGCTGGTACCACCGGCTGCAGACCGTTCCCCAGGCTCTCGGCTCCGTCCGAGCGGGGGAGGCCCCGATCGGCTACGAGGTATGGCTGCTCAGCTGGGTCCCCGGCCAGGGCAGCGGACTCCACGACCACGGACTCTCGTCCGGCGTACTCACGGTCCTGGACGGCGAGTTGACCGAACGCACGGCACGCGGCGCGCAGTCCCTGGGTCCGGGCGCGCAGCGCGTCTTCGCTCCCGGCTACGTCCACGAGGTGGTCAACGACTCACTGGAACCAGCCGTCAGCCTGCACGTCTACTTCCCCGGCCTGACCGACATGCCGATGCACTCGGCACAGTGCGCTCCGGCCGTCCAGGACGTCGTACCGGCCTGACCGCCGACGACCAGCACGTCACCACCACCCCCACAAGGATCAGGCTCCGCCTGACAGACCCACCCGTCGCCCACCACCACCCCCACAAGGATCAGGCTCCGCCTGACAGACTGTTGGTATGCGCATTGTGGTTCTGGCCGGCGGTATCGGTGGTGCTCGTTTCCTGCGTGGCCTCAAACAGGCCGCGCCCGACGCGGACATCACGGTGATCGGCAACACCGGCGACGACATCCATCTGTTCGGACTGAAGGTCTGTCCCGACCTCGACACCGTGATGTACACCCTCGGCGGTGGCATCAACGAGGATCAGGGCTGGGGACGTACCGACGAGAGCTTCCGGGTCAAGGACGAACTCGCCGCGTACGGCGTGGGTCCCGAGTGGTTCGGTCTCGGCGACCGTGACTTCGCGACCCACATCGTCCGTACGCAGATGCTCGGCGCGGGCTATCCGCTGAGCGCGGTCACCGAGGCGCTGTGCGCGCGGTGGAAGCCGGGGGTCCGGCTGATCCCGATGTCCGACGACCGCGTCGAGACGCACGTGGCGGTGGACGTCGACGGCGAGAGCAGGGCCGTGCACTTCCAGGAGTACTGGGTGAAGATGCGCGCCTCCGTGGCCGCGCAGGCCGTGGTACCCGTGGGAGCGGAACAGGCCAAGCCCGCGCCGGGCGTCCTCGAGGCCATCGCCGAGGCCGACGTCATCGTCTTCCCGCCGTCGAACCCCGTCGTGTCGGTGGGCACCATCCTCGCCGTGCCGGGCATCCGGGAGGCGATCGCCGAGGCCGGGGTCCCCGTCGTCGGGCTCTCCCCCATCGTCGGCGACGCGCCCGTGCGGGGCATGGCCGACAAGGTGCTCGCCGCGGTGGGCGTCGAGTCCACCGCCGCCGCGGTCGCCCGGCACTACGGTTCGGGCCTGCTCGACGGGTGGCTCGTGGACACCGTGGACGCCGGAGTGGTCGACGAGGTCGAGGCGGCCGGCATCCGCTGCCGCGCCGTGCCACTGATGATGACGGACGTGGACGCCACCGCGGAGATGGCCCGGCAGGCCCTGGCGCTGGCGGAAGAGGTACGGGCATGAGCGGCGGGCCGGCCGGCGGTGCGCCCTCCTACCGGGTGTGGGCACTGCCCGGGATGCCCGAGGTCCGGGAGGGCGACGACCTCGCGAAGCTGATCGCGGCCACGGAGCCGGGTCTGGTCGACGGCGATGTCCTGCTGGTCACCTCGAAGATCGTCTCCAAGGCGGAGGGCCGGATCGTCGAGGCCACGGACCGGGAGGCGGCGATCGACGCCGAGACCGTCCGTGTGGTCGCCCGGCGCGGGACGCTCAGGATCGTGGAGAACCGTCAGGGCCTCGTCATGGCCGCTGCCGGGGTCGACGCCTCGAACACCCCGGCCGGGACGGTCCTGCTGCTGCCCGAGGACCCGGACACCTCGGCGCGACTGATCCGGGACGGGCTGCGGGACGCGCTGGGGGTCGAGGTCGGGGTCGTCGTCACCGACACCTTCGGCCGCCCCTGGCGCAACGGCCTGACGGACGTCGCGATCGGCGCCGCGGGCGTCAGGGTCCTCGACGACCTGCGGGGCGGTACCGACGGCCACGGCAATCCCCTGAGCGCCACCGTCGTGGCCACCGCCGACGAACTGGCGTCGGCGGGTGACCTGGTGAAGGGCAAGGCGTCCGGACTGCCGGTCGCCGTGGTGCGAGGGCTCCCCCATGTGGTGGCGGACGCGTCCGAGGACGAGGGCGCCCGGGCGATGGTGCGGGTCGCGGCCGACGACATGTTCCGGCTGGGAACCTCCGAGGCCGTGCGGGAAGCACTGAACCTCCGCCGCACGGTACGGGAGTTCACCGACGAGCCGGTGGACCCCGGAGCCGTACGGCGTGCGGTGGCAGCGGCGGTGACGGCCCCGGCGCCCCACCACACGACACCCTGGCGCTTCGTCCTGCTGGAGTCGGCACCGGCACGTCACCGGCTGCTCGACGCCATGCGGGACGCGTGGATCGCGGATCTGCGCGCGGACGGACGCAGCGAGGAGTCGGTCGCCAAGCGGGTACGGCGGGGCGACGTCCTGCGCGACGCGCCGTACCTGGCGGTGCCGTGCCTGGTGATGGACGGCTCGCACACCTACGGGGACGAGCGCCGGGCCACCGCGGAGCGCGAGATGTTCGTGGTCGCGGCCGGCGCGGGCGTGCAGAACTTCCTGGTCGCGCTGGCGGGTGAGCGGCTCGGCTCGGCGTGGGTGTCCTCGACGATGTTCTGCCGGTCCGTGGTGCGTGAGGTGCTGGACCTGCCGGACTCCTGGGATCCGCTGGGCGCGGTGGCCGTGGGGCACCCGAAGGGGGCACCGCCGGCGAGGGCCGCCCGGGACGCGGGGGCGTTCATCGCGGTGCGCTGAGGCGGACGGCTACAGCCGGGCGATGTCGCGCGGCGTCATCTTGGGAGCCCGGCGCGACGGGGTCCGGCCCGACAGCATGATCAGCCGGGTCGCGCGGTGGCGCTGGCCCTCGTACGGGGCGAGGAGCGCCAGCATCTCCTCGTCGTCGGCGTTCCTGTTGCCCGCGAGCGCGTGGCCGACGATGCCCGGCAGGTGGAGGTCGCCGACGGTCACCGCGTCCGCCGCGCCGTTCGAGCGCTGCAGGGTCTCCGCAGCGGTCCAGGGGCCGATGCCCGGGATCAGCTGCAGGCGTTCCATCGCCGCGGTGAGCTCCATCGCGGCGGCCTCCTCCATGCGCCGGGCCACCCGGACGGCGCGCAGGATCGTGGCGGAGCGCTTCGCGTCCACGCCCGCGCGGTGCCACTCCCAGGACGGGATCAGCGACCAGGTCCTGGCGTCCGGCATGACGTACAGGCCGTGCGAGCCGAACGCCGCGTCGGTGGGACCGGGGGCGGGGGTGCCGTAGGTGCGGAGCAGCAGCCGCCAGGCGCGGTAGGCCTCGTCGGTGGTGACCTTCTGTTCCAGGATCGACGGGATCAGCGACTCCATGACCAGCCCGGTGCGCAGCAGGCGCAGACCGGGCCGGCTGTGTTGGGTCAGGGCGAGCAGCCGATGGCGCGGGCGGAAGTCCTCCGGCACGTCGTCGGCGCCGAGCAGTGCCGGGAGCCCGTCCAGCAGCCACTGCGCGCCCGGTCCCCAGGCCGTGGCCGAGACCCGGTGGTCGGGGGACGCCGAGACGCGCAGGGTGCCGGGGCCGGCCGGGGTGCGGGTCGCCCGCCAGTGGGTTCCGTCGGGCAGCGCCCGGTAGGCGGGGTCCGCCGGACCGCGGCGCAGCGGGCTCAGCACGAGCCGCAGATCGACCGGGCGCGGTGGAGCCCAGATCCGGGTCAGTGCCGGGGCGGGCGCGTCCGTGGCCACCGGCTCCTGGCGGGGCACGGCGGTGGTGCGGGGTACGAAGCGTCCTGCCACGGGTGAGGTCCTCGGTCGTCGGGGGTGCCTGTCGAGGGTAATACCGACGTGGACCGTCCACCGGCCGGGAGCCGGCCCCGCAGCCGCCGGGAAGGACCTTCCACCGGCCGGTGCGGACTGCTCACCGGCCGGTGGAGGGACCGTTCACTGGTCGGACGAGAAGCGGACCGAGGCGTCCGGGAGGATCGCGCCGCACCAGATGCGGATGCCGTCGCGCAGTTCGTTGTCGGCGCCGACCCGGGCGCCGTCGCCGATCACCGCACCCGTGAGGACCGAACGGCTGCCGATGCGGGCACCCGCTCCGACCAGGGAGTCGGTGATGACCGCGCCCGGTTCGACGACGGCGCCGTCCAGCACGGTGGATCCCGAGATCCTGGCGCCCTCGCCGATCAGCGCGCCCTCGCCGACGACCGTGCCGCCGGTGAGCTTGGCGTCGACGGCCACGGAGGCGGTGGGCAGGACGAGCCGGTCACCGCAGCGGCCGGGGACCGCGGGGGACGGGGCACGGCCGAGGACCAGGTCGGCCGAGCCGCGGACGAACGCCTGCGGGGTGCCGAGGTCCAGCCAGTAGGTGGAGTCCACCATGCCCTGGAGATGGGCGCCGGAGGCCAGCAGCCCGGGGAAGGTCTCGCGCTCCACGGAGACCGGCCGGTCGGCGGGAATCGTGTCGATGACCGACCGGCGGAAGACGTACGCCCCCGCGTTGATCTGGTCGGTGACTATCTCCTCGGGTGTCTGCGGCTTCTCCAGGAAGGCGGTCACCCGGCCCGTGTCGTCCGTGGGCACGAGCCCGAAGGCACGCGGGTCCTCCACCCTGGTGAGGTGCAGGGACACGTCCGCTCCGGAGGTGGCGTGCGCCGCGACCAGGGCCCGGATGTCGAGGCCGGTGAGGATGTCCCCGTTGAACACGATGACGGGTTCGTCCGGGCCGGAGGCCAGGCGCGACGCCACGTTCCTGATGGCCCCGCCGGTACCGAGGGGTTCGTCCTCGGTGACGTACTCGATGGAGAGGCCGAGCGACGAACCGTCACCGAAGTACGGCTCGAATACCTCCGCCAGGTAGGACGTCGCGAGCACGATGTGCTCCACCCCGGCCGCCCGGGCACGCGCCAGTTGGTGCGTGAGGAACGGCACCCCCGCCGCCGGGACCATCGGCTTGGGGGTGTGCACCGTGAGCGGACGCAGCCGGGTGCCCTTGCCACCGACCAGGAGGATCGCTTCTTTTGCCTCTGTCACAGCACTGTCTCTGCTTCCTGCTGGGGCCGGGCCTCGTTTCGGCTGGCCAGTGTATGCAGACCGTTCGGAGCCTCCCGGTCAGCGGCCCTGCAGCTTCGCCGAACTGGTACGGGCGGTGCCGAGCTTCTTGTAGAGACGGATTCCGGGGCATTCGGTTGCGAACCCGTCGCGATGCCCGGAGATGACGTTGAGTTTGGCCTTCGCGCCCTTCTTGTACTTGCCGCTGCCGCCGGAGACGAGCGTGACCTTTCCCTTGGGATTGCGGCCGAACAGGCCGAGCTTCCAGGCGGTGAGCTTGGCGATCGCCGTGACCGCGGCGGCGGGCGGGTTCTTCGAGCTGTACGTCCCGAGTACCGCGATGCCCATGCTGTTCGAGTTGAACCCGAGGGTGTGGGCCCCGAGGACCGCCTTCGACACGCCCCCGGCGCGGCCTTCGTAGATCTTGCCGCACTTGTCGACGGCGAAGTTGTAGCCGAAGTCGCGCCAGCCGCTGCTCTTGACGTGGTAGCGGTAGATGCCGCGCAGGACGGAGGGCGCCTGGGCGCACGTGTAGTTGTTGCCGGTGGCGCTGTGGTGCACGAAGGCGGCCTTGACGGTCGAGGTGTAGGCGAAGGCGCGCTCCCGCAGGCTCTCGTCGGCGCCCCAGCCCTTGCGGGTGACGATTCCCGGGCGCGGTCCCACGAAGGGCTTGGCGCCCGCTCCGACGACCGCCTGCTCCTCCGACTCGGCCTTGCTCAGAGCGGTGATCTCGGTGGCACCCAGTGGGGCGAGGTCGGCGTTGACCGCCGAGCTCTCGGCCGCGGCCATGGTGAGACCGGCGGACTCCGGGAGCGCGCCCGGCTGCGCGGCCGTCGCGGGCGTCGCGGTCCCGGCCGACGACGTGCCGGCGGTGACGGCCGACGAGGTGCTGGGGGCCGGGGTGCCCTCGGCACGCGGTTCCACGGGGTCCTCGCCCGGGTCGACGAGTTCCACCTGGAGGCCCGCGGGAAGGGGCGAGGTGTCGGGGGCGCCGCTTCGCGGTCCCGCGTTCTCGGACCGTACGCGCACCTCGATGCCGTCGGAGTCGCCGACCCAGAGGGGGGCGGTGGAACCTCGCACCCTGCCCGAATCGCGCTCGGGGCTGCCGGCGTCGGCGGCGTGGTCGGTGTTGTGGGTCTCCAGTGACTGCCACCCGGACCACCTGGCGGTGCCGGTCGCGCGGGTGCGGACCTGGACGGTGCCGTGCAGTTCGGCGTCGGCGTCGTCCCAGACCACGCCCACGAGCGAGAAGCGGTGCGTGTCACGCCGGAGCAGCCCTCGTGCGGCCGACGGCGTCATGGACTCGGTGGGTTTACCGGTGGCCCGGGGAGCCGCGTCGGCGAGCGGCCGCAGCGGCATGGACTGGGTCGAACCCGCGGGTTCGGCGGGGGCGGCCGCGGGCGCCTGTGCGACCGGGGACAGGGCGGGGGCGGCGGGAGCGGGTGCGGCGAGCGGGAGGGTGAGTGCCGTCGCACAGGTGACGCCGATCGAAGTTGCAAGAAGTGCACGCATATAGGAAATCTTTGTCAGAGTCCGGCAATTCCGGCTACTGGAGTAAAGCCGCCTCCAGCTGACGCACCGTCTGCCGAACCGGTGTACGGGGCACCCGTCACCGCGGCCGGGCCGCGGACGCCGCGTACCCTTGCGCGGATGAACGCCAGTGATCGCACCCCGGCCGACCTGCTGCGATCCGCGCTCGCCGCGGACCCCGCCCGCCCCCTCGTCACGTTCTACGACGACGCAACCGGAGAGCGCGTCGAACTGTCGGTGGCCACCTTCGCCAATTGGGTGGCCAAGACCGCCAATCTGCTCCAGGGCGACCTGGCCGCCGAGCCGGGCGACCGGCTCGCTCTGCTGCTCCCCGCCCACTGGCAGTCGGCCGTCTGGCTCCTCGCCTGCTCGTCGGTGGGCGTCGTCGCCGAGGTGCAGGGCGACCCGGCGTCGGCCGACCTGGTCGTGAGCGGGCCGGACACGCTCGACCGGGCCCGCGCCTGCCGCGGCGAGCGGGTAGCGCTGGCACTGCGGCCCATGGGAGGCCGGTTCCCGCAGCCCCCCGAGGGGTTCGCGGACTACGCGGTGGAGGTGCCGGGCCAGGGCGACCGCTTCGCGCCGTACGCCCCGGTGGACCCGGGGGCACCCGCGCTGACCGTCGGCGGTGCCGGCCTGACGGCGGACGAGCTGGTGGCACGGGCCCGCGAGGACGCGGCCCGCCTGGGACTCGGCCCGGGTTCCAGGCTGCTGACGGGCCGTACGTACGACACCTGGGAGGGCCTGTCCGCCGGGCTCTTCGCACCACTGGCGGCCGGGGGGTCCGTGGTCCTGTGCCGTCACATGGACCGTTCGGACGTGAGCGGGCTGGCCACACGCGTCGAGAGCGAGCGGATCACCGCCACCGCGGTATGACAAGCGCCCCGAGGGCCACCCGTCCGGCCCATGGCGGGCCGAGCCCCCGGGACTGAGCTCCGAAGGCGGTACATGATCGTGCGGTACGGAGCACCGCCGGGAACGTCGTCCGGATGCACAACCAAGCGTGAGGTTCAGCCGTCTACTTCTGCGACCGGCGGCCCATCGCGCCGCCGAACGTGAAGGATGGACGCAGACGTGAGCGACAGTCCCGGCACCCCGTCCGAGCCGGACCGCCCGGACCCCCCGGCCGGGGGCGGGCCGGACGCGCCGCGGGACGTATCCGGGGCGACCCCGCGGGACGACGCCTCCGCCGGGGCACCGGCGGCCGACGGCAACGAACCGGGAGACGAGACCGGCGGCAACGGACCGGGGAACGAGACCGACGGCAACGGACCGGGGAACGGGACCGACGGCTCCGCGCCCGGGACCTGGGACGAGCGGCCCGAGCACGGACCTCGGGACGGCCGGCGCCACTGGCTCCGCTGGAGCGCTCTCGCCGCCTCGTTCCTCGTGCTGGTCGCGGCCGGGGCCGGCTGGTGGCTGTACAAGAAGCTCGACGGCAACATCACGACCGACACGAGCGCCGCCGCCGAGCTCAAGGCGTACGAGAAGGAGCGACCGCTTCCGATCGCGCGGGACGCCAGGAACATCCTGCTCATCGGCTCCGACACCCGCTCCGGGGAGAACAGCGCCTACGGGCGTGACGACGGCGGCAGCCAGCGCTCGGACACCACGATCCTGCTGCACCTCGCGGCCGACCGCCGGAGCGCCACGGCGGTGTCGATCCCACGCGACCTGATGGCCGAGATCCCGAGCTGCCACACGGGCGACGGCAAAGCGACGAAGAAGCAGTTCGCCCAGTTCAACTGGGCCTTCGAGCTCGGCGGCACGGCCTGCACGATCCGTACGGTCGAGAAGATGACGGGCATCCGCGTCGACCACCACATGGTGATCGATTTCAACGGCTTCAAGGACATGGTCGACGCCGTGGACGGCGTCGAGGTGTGCCTCAAGGAGCCGGTCGACGACGACGACGCCCATCTCAAGCTCCCCGCAGGGCGCCAGAAGCTCGACGGCGAGGAAGCGCTGGGATACGTACGGGCCCGCAAGTCGATCGGTGACGGCAGCGACACCGAGCGCATGGACCGTCAGCAGAAGTTTCTGGGGGCCCTCGTCAACAAGATGCAGAGCAACGGCGTGCTGCTGAACCCGACACGGCTCTACCCGGTGCTGGACGCGGCGACCAAGTCGCTGACCACGGACCCGGGCCTGGACTCGCTGAGGGACCTGTACGACCTGGTCCGCGGAATGCGGAACGTGCCGACGGAGAAGGTGCAGTTCCTGACCGTGCCCAGAACGGCGTACCACCTCGACCCGAACCGCGACGAGCTCGTGCAGCCGGACGCGGAAAGGCTGTTCACCCAGCTGCGCAAGGACGAGCCCGTCGCCGTCGTTCCCGCCGAAACGGACAACACCCGGGATTCACAGGCGGATCACAGCTCGGAGGCGGATCCGTCCGGCGGGAAGCCCGGCGATACGGACGGGAGTCCGACCCCCGCCCCCACCTATTCGGGGTCGAATGCGGCGGACGACCTGTGCGGCTCGTAAAACAATTCCCAAGCCATCGGCGGCAATCGGAGCGGAATAGGCGTAATGCCCGGTTGTAAGGAGCGTGGAATGTGTCACGCGCGCCCCCTGTGGCCTATTACGCCGGATAGTGTGACGCGATCCGGTGCTCACGGCCACCAGGCCGCGCCTGGCCACCCGGCCGCGCACGGCCGGAACGAGCCATCGAGCGCCCTGAACGGGGCGCGCCTCGCGTGGCACCGACGGAGGATTCAGGCAACCGTGGACGCGCATAGCCGTGGGCGGGCGGACGAGACCGGTCCCGCCGACCAGTGGGTGCTCAACCAGCAGACCGGCAATGACGCATTGCGACCGAACCACTCCGCAGGAGAGTCGTCCGGTCCTTCCCGCGCACCGCGCCGGTCCGGTGGCCGGGGTGAATTCGTGACGCCCCACAGCGAGGTGCCCTCCCAGCGGACCCGCCGTCCCTCCCCGAACGGCCGCGGCCACGAGTCGCCGGATGCCCGCCGGGGCCGCAGGCAGCCGAAGTCGCGGCGACGGAAGGCCCTGCTGGTGTCCGGCGGGGTCATGGCCTTCGTGATCGTCGCGGGATCGGCGGGGGCCTACGCGCTCTACCAGAAACTCAACGGCAACCTCGACACCGTCGACGTCGGTGACGCGGGCAGCAAGAACGTCGCGTCCGACGGTCCGCTCAACATCCTGATCATCGGCACGGACAAGCGAACCGGTGAGGGCAACGAGGGCTACGGCGACAAGGGCAGCACGGGCCACGCCGACACGAACATCCTCTTCCACGTCTCCGCCGACCGCACCAACGCCACGGCGATGAGCATCCCCCGGGACCTGATGACGGACATCCCGGACTGCGCCACCAAGCAGGCGGACGGTTCGCAGAAGGTCGTACCCGGCTCGCAGAACGTGCGCTTCAACGTCAGCCTCGGCCAAGAGGGACGCGACCCGGGCTGCACGATGCGCACGGTGCAGAAGATCACCGGCCTGTCGGTCAACCACTTCATGATGGTCGACTTCAACGCGGTCAAGACGCTCTCCACGGCCGTCGGCGGGGTCAAGGTGTGCCTGGACAAGGCGGTCAAGGACCCCGACTCGCACCTCGACCTTCCGGCGGGCGAGTCAACGGTCGAGGGCGAGGACGCGCTGGCCTTCGTCCGCACCCGGCACAGCTTCGGGAACCAGAGCGACCTCGACCGGATCGAGGTCCAGCAGCAGTTCATCGGCTCGATGATCCGCCGGATGAAGTCCGACGACACACTGACCGACCCGGGCAAGCTCTACGATCTCGCCGACGCGGCGACCAGGGCCCTCACCGTCGACTCCGGCATCGGGTCGATCAAGAAGCTGACCTCGCTCGGCCAGGAACTCGGCCGGATCGACACCAAGAACATCACCTTCGTCACCATGCCGGTGAAGGACAACCCGGCCGAACCGACGCCGGTCACCGTGGTCGTGGATCCGCGGAAGTCCCAGCAGCTCTTCGCGCTGATGCGCTCCGACACCTCCCTCACGGGGGTGAAGAAGAAGGAGCAGGCGGCGAAGAGCAAGCGGGAAGCTGTGCTCGAGGGCAGCAGGGCCGAAGCCGCGGACATCCGTGTCGACGTCCTCAACGGCGGGGACCTCGCCGGCGCGGCGAGCGCGACCGTCGCCTGGCTGCAGGGCGAACAGGGTGTCCCGCAGGCCGCGAACAAGGCGAACGCCCCGGCGAAGATCGAGAAGACGACGCTGGCGTACGCGCCGGACCAGGCGGACCGGGCCCGCACCCTCGCGGACATCATGGGGCTGCCCGCAACCGCGCTCAAGCAGGGAGCGGCCGGCACCGGGCTTCAGGCGATGGTGCTCACCCTGGGAGCGGACTACGAGGGCGTGGGGGTGCCCCTCACCGGTTCGGCGGAGGCGCCGGAAGACATGCAGAGAGCAAGCGCCGACAAGGCGGAATGCGCGAAGTGACGACGGGTCGTCGCGCCACAGCGGAATTCTGAGGAGCAGGGGGGTCCTGGTGGGACGGAGCAGCATGCGCGGGGAGGGGACACGGGCGCGCGGCAGGCACGACGGGCCGCCGGGCGACGGCGGAGAAGCGTCGGCCGCACGGGCCGGGCGAAGCGGTCACGGCCGACGGGAGCGGTCCGCCGCGCCGGAGGGCGGACATCCCCCCGACGGGCCCAACCGCCGTACCCGGCGGGCGGCCAGGGGCGGGAAGCGACGCGTACTGCGCTGGGTGGCGTCCGTGCTCGCGCTGCTGATACTCGGCACCGGCGGCGCCGGTTACCTGTACTACAAGCACCTCAACGGCAACATCAGGAAAGAGGATCTGACCCTCGGCGACAAGGAGATGGCCGACCACAAGGCCAACGCCGCCGGGCAGACACCTCTGAACATCCTGCTCATCGGATCGGACGCCCGGGACTCCAAGGCCAACCAGAAGCTGGGCGGCGCGAAGGAGACCTTCGGAGGCCCGCCGCTCGCCGACGTGCAGATGCTTCTCCACCTGTCCGCGGACCGCAGCAACATCTCGGTCATCAGCATGCCGCGCGACACCATGCTGAAGATGCCCAAGTGCACCGACCCCGACACCGGGGACGTCTACCGGGCCAGCACGGTCGACGTGCAGACCAACGAGAGCCTGGGACGCGGCGGCCCGGGGTGCACGGTGGCCGCCTGGTACGAGCTCACCGGCATCACCATCGACCACTTCATGATGATCGACTTCGCGGGCGTGGTCTCCATGGCCGACGCGGTCGGCGGCGTCCCGGTCTGTGTCGACGCCAACATCTACTCGCACACCAGCCAGGGCAAGGGGTCCGGGCTGAAGCTGAAGGAGGGCACCACCTCCGTCAAGGGCGAGCAGGCCCTCCAGTGGCTGCGCACCCGCTACGGCTTCGAGGACAACACCGACCTCGGCCGGACCAAGGCCCAGCACCAGTACCTGAATTCGATGGTCCGCGAGCTGCGCAAGGGCACCAAACTGAGCGATCCCGGAAAGCTGATGGACCTCGCGGAGGCGGCCACCAGCGCGCTGACGGTCGACAAGGACCTCGACACCGTCAAGAAGCTGTACGACCTGGCCGAGGAGCTCAAGAAGGCCCCGACCGACCGCATCACGATGACGACCATGCCGAACGTCTACGGCACGGGGCAGTTCAGCGGCCGGGTGTACCCCAAGGCCGACGAGGCCGAGCAGCTCTTCCGGATGATCCGCGAGGACATCCCGCTGGACGGCAAGGCGTCCAAGCGCAAGACGCCCGTCGTCGCGGACCGGGCCGCCCCGGACGCCGAGATCGCCGTCAGTGTGCGCAACGCGACCTCCACGGACGCCCTCGGCCCGGCCCAGGGCCGGGCGAGCACGGTCAAGGACCTGCTCACGGAGGCGGGCTTCGCCAGGGCATCGGTCGACTCGCAGAACGTCGAACCGGCAGCCAGAACCGGCATCCTGTATCCCAGCGCGGACCTGGAGGGCGACGCGCAGGCGGTCGCCAAGGCCCTCGGGATCCCGGTGGCCCAGGTGAAGAAGTCGACCGACGTCTCGGGCGTCGTCCTGTCCGTGGGAGCCGACTGGCGCAAGGACGAGGCGTACCCGGCCAAGGCCGCGGAGGAGAAGACGCCGGACTCGGCGAACCCGCTGAACGGCGCGGACGAGAAGGCCTGCATGAAGGTCAACCCGGGCTTCACCTTCTGACGTACGTGGAAGGGGAGGGCCCCGCCGGCGACGGCGGGACCCTCCCCTTCCACGTGGGTCTCCGTGCGTGAGGCGGTCAGACGGTCTGCTCCCGGACGGCCGGGCGGCGGCTGGCGATGACCTTCTTCGCCAGCGAACGGGGGCTGGTCAGGAAGCCGTATCCCCACGACATGTGCATGGTGGCCAGGGCCACCGGGATCTGCGCCCGCGCCTTCAGCGGAAGGCCCTTCCCGGCGGGCAGCGAACCGGCGACGATCGCCGCGGCGTACCCGGCCGGCACGACGAACGCCCACGGAGTGACGGCGGCGCCCACGACGACGCCCGCCGCGATCGCGCAGACGGCGGCCGGCGGGGCCAGGTAGCGCAGGTTGATCGAGCCGGAGTGGTAGCGGGCCACCACGTGGCGCCAGCGGCCGTACTCCTTGTACTGCTTGGAGAGGGCCCGGATGCTGGGCCGCGGACGGTACTGCACCTTCAGCTCCGGCGAGAACCAGATCAGGCCGCCGGCCTCGCGGATGCGGAAGTTGAGCTCCCAGTCCTGGGCGCGGACGAACTCGACGTTGTAGCCCTCCGCACGCTCCAGCGCCTCCCTGCGGAAGACCCCCAGATACACGGTCTCGGCCGGGCCGGCCTTGCCTCCGGTGTGGAAGGCCGCGTTGCCGACGCCGATCTTCGACGTCATCGCGGCGGCGACGGCGTCCTCCCAGGCGTTCTCGCCCTCGGCGTGCATGATGCCGCCGACGTTCTGCGCGCCGGTCTCCTCGAGGAGCCGCACGGCGGTCGCGATGTAGTTCGGCGAAAGCATGCCGTGGCCGTCCACCCGTACCACGATCGGGTGATGTGACGCCTTGATCGCGGCGTTGAGCGCGGCGGGGGTGCGACCGGTCGGGTTGGGGACGGTGTGGACCCGGGAGTCCTCCCGGACCAGCTCGGCAGCGATCTCGTCCGTACGGTCGTTCGAGGGGCCGAGGGCGATCACCACCTCCATCTCACCGGCGTACTCCTGCTCCAGGATGTGCCGGACCGAGTTCCTGAGATGGCGTTCCTCGTTGAGCACCGGCATGATCACGGAGACGGCGGGGTACTGCGCGGCAGACATGTGGTCCTCGGGGGTCCTCGGGGGTCCTCGGGGGATTTCGCACCCCAGGAGGCGGCGTGATTCGGCCGCCACGTTACCGCGAACGGGGGACAGCGGCGCGCGCCGCCGTACCTCATCCCGGTCCGCAGATCGTATGGGCCTACCGTGCGAAAGTCCTACTCGCACCGCGGAGGTGTCCCCCGTGCCCACGCCGCACCGATCGCCCCGTCCCCCACGCCCCCGCACCGCTCCCCCGCAGCGCAGAGCTCCTCGGCAGCCCGCATCCGGCGACCGGAAACGCAGCCGCGCCGGCGGCGGACGGAAGCCGCCGCCCCGATGGGGCATGCGGGTCGTCACCGGGCTGTCCGTGCTGGTGCTCGGCGCCGGCGGGATCGGCCATGCCGTCGTGAGCGGTCTGGAGACGGGGATCGACCGGGTCGACCCGTTCAAGGACATGAAGAACCGCCCCCCGGGCGGCCACGGCATGAACTTCCTGCTCGTCGGTACCGACGGCCGCGACAGGATCAGCCCGGCGGAGAAGAAGAAGTACAAGCTGGGCGGCGCCCCCTGCCACTGCACCGACACCCTGATGCTCGTGCACCTCTCCGCCGACAAGCAGCGGGCCAGCGTCATCAGTCTGCCGCGTGACAGCTACGCCGAGCTCCCCGCCCACACCGACGGCACCACCGGCAAGGAGCACTCCCCGCACCCGGTGAAGCTGAACGCCGCCTACGCCGAGGGCGGGCCCCAGCTCACGGTGCGGACCGTCGAGCAGATGACGGGAGTCAAGATCGACCACTACCTGGAGGTCGACTTCACCAGCTTCATGAAGACGGTCGACACCCTGGGAGGGGTGGAGATCTGCACCGCCAAGCCGCTCAAGGACTCCTACACGGGACTGGACCTCGCCGCAGGCACCCACAGGCTCGACGGCGGGCAGGCCCTTCAGTACGTGCGCTCCCGGCATCTCGACGGGGCGGCCGACCTGGGCCGGATGCAGCGCCAGCAGAAGTTCATGGCCGCGCTGATCAAGCAGACGACCAGCAGCGGTGTCCTGATGAACCCGATGAGATTCCAGCAGGTGGCCTCGTCGATGCTCGAGTCGGTCCGCGCCGACAAGGGCTTCGGGACGGAACAGATGCTGGGACTCGGCAAGGCCCTGCGCGGCTTCACCCCTGCCTCGTCCGAATTCGCCTCCGTCCCCCTGGAGGAGAAGGGTTTCCAGGTCAAGGGCATCGGTTCCACGGTGAAGTGGGACGCCGCGAAGTCGAAGAAGATGTTCCAGGCACTGCGCGAGGACAGATCGCTCGCCCCGCATCAGCCGAAGCAGCCCAAGGCGACGCTCGTCGACGTAGCCCCGGAGCAGATCCGGGTGCAGGTCTACAACGGGACACCCAGGGACGGGCTCGGCCAGGACGTCGACGCGGCGCTGCGCGGTACCGGTTTCAACACCACCCGCTCCCCGCTGAACGGCGGACCGAAGGATCTTCGACGGACGCTGGTCAGCTACGACCCGCGCTGGGACCGGTCGGCGAAATCCCTGGCCACCGCACTGCCCGGGTGTGAGCTGAAAGCGGTGCAGGGGCAGGGCGGAACGATGAAGGTCACGGCGGGATCGGACTTCACCAAGGTGCAGCGGGTGAAGGCCGAGGATCCGCAGCGCGGCGAGTTCGGCACGGTGACAGGCGACCAGGTGACCTGCCCGTGAGTCGGCGTGGTCATGGGGAAGTTACGGACGCCGTTGCGCCCGATGTGCCCCACTTCGACCGTCCGTAACTTCCCAACGACCGAATCGGTGAATCGGTGGCCGGCTAGTCGTCGATGCCCTCGGCGGCGCGCTGCTCCCGCAGCTCCTTGATCGCGCGCCGCCTGGCGAGGCGGTGCGTGCGCCGGATCTGCGCCTCCTGGTAGCGGCGCTTGTCACGCTCCGTCTCCGGGGCCACCTGCGGTACGCGCCGCGGCTTGCCCTCCTCGTCGACCGCCGCGAACACCAGATAGGCGCTCCCCACCTGCTGGGCCGGGGTCGACTCGTTCCACCGTTCCGCCATGACCCGGACGCCGACCTCCATCGAGGAGCGGCCGGTCCAGTTCACCTGGGCTCGGACGTGAACAAGGTCACCGACGCGCACCGGCTCCAGGAAGACCATCTCGTCCATGGAGGCCGTCACGGCCGGGCCACCGGAGTGCCGGCCCGCGACCGCCCCGGCCGCGTCGTCGACCAGCTTCATGATCACACCGCCGTGCACCGTACCCAGGAGGTTGGTGTCGTTGCCGGTCATGATGTGGCTGAGGGTGGTCCGGGAGGCCGAGGTCGGCTTGACCGGAACGTCACCCTCCGGTGTCTGGGGCTGATCTGTCATGCCGTCCACCTTATGCGGGGGCTTGCACCCGTCCGCATTGCATCAGCTTCGCAACAGCCGTGCCCCGATCTCCCGTACACCTTGTAAGAGGCACTGGTCGAGACGGCACACTGTTCGGTATGAGCGATTGGCCCGAAGGACGCAACGGCGGACCCGACGAGCGCTACGGACGGGGCAGTGCGAGCCCGCGGCCCGAGAGTGCCCGCGCCATGCCGCACGTCCGGCGGCGCCCCGCGCCGCCGCAGTCCCCGCCCCACATCCCGCCCCAGCAGGGCCAGGGGTACGGCGGTCACGGCGAGGCCCCCGGCTACGACAGTGGCTACAACACGGGCCAGGTCTACGGCGGCGGCGGTCAGGGTGGCGGCGGCCGTGGCGGTGACAGCGGTTACGTCCAGCCCCGCCCCGCCCCGAACTGGGGCCGGCGCCTCAAGGTCGGCACCCTGACCCTCGTGGTCGCGCTGCTCGCGGTCTCCATCGGCACGTACTTCTGGGCTGACGGCAAGCTCAAGCGCGAGGTCGACCTCTCCAAGGTCATCGAGCGCCCCTCCGAGGGCGACGGCACGAACTACCTCATCGTCGGCTCCGACAGCCGCGAGGGCATGACGGCCGAGGACAAGAAGAAGCTGCACACCGGCTCCGCCGAGGGCAAGCGGACCGACTCGATGATGATCCTGCACGACGGCTCCAACGGCCCGACGATGATCTCCCTGCCCCGCGACTCCAACGTCGAGATCCCCAGCTTCGTCGGTTCCGAGTCCGGCAAGAAGTTCGCGGGGACGGGCCGCACGACGAAGCTGAACGCCGCGTACGCCGAGGACGGCCCGGAGCTGCTGGTCCGTACGGTCGAGTTCAACACCGGACTGCGCATCGACCACTACGTCGAGATCGGCTTCGGCGGTTTCGCCAAGATCGTGGATGCCATCGGCGGCGTCGAGATGGACATCCCCAAGGCGTTCAAGGACAAGAAGTCCGGCGCCGACTTCCAGGCCGGCAAGCAGACGCTGAACGGCGAGCAGTCCCTCGCCTTCGTCCGCACCCGGTACGCGTTCGCCGGCAGTGACCTGGACCGCACGAAGAACCAGCAGAAGTTCCTCGCGGCCCTGGCCTCCCAGACGGCGACCCCGTCGACGATCCTCAACCCGTTCAAGCTCTACCCGACGATGGGCGCGGGCCTGGACACGGTGGTCGTGGACAAGGACATGTCGCTCTGGTCGCTCGGCAACATGTTCTTCGCGATGAAGGGCGTCACCGGCGGCGAGGGCAAGTCGATGAACATCCCGCTCTCGGGCCAGAGCGTGAACGGCAACCTCGTCTGGGACAAGGACAAGGTCAAGCAGCTCGTGGAGCAGCTGAAGAACGACGAGAAGGTCACGGTCAAGGGCAGCTGACCGCGGGCTCGGCGACAAGGTCCGGACGGTTCTCCGTCCGGACCTTTCGTTTCGGCGTGCGCCATACCGCCTTTTAGGGTTCGGACAGTTGACGGTGGGGAGCATCGCGCCCCGTAGCCGAGCCCAAGCTCGGCTACGGGGCGCGAGTTGCTCAGCTCCCAGCCGCGTGCGCCACGAAGTTCGTCCAGGCGGTCCGCTCAAAGCCGAGGTGCGGCCCTGGCACACTCTTCGAGTCACGGACGAGAATCGTGCCGACGGTCCTCGCCACCTCGACGCAGGAATCACCTTCGCTGCTGCTGCTGTAGCTGCTCTTGAACCAATCCAGCCCTGAAGCACCCCCGGCAGAGGTCTCGCGGATCATGTCTCTCCCAGCATGTGCTCGATGAAGGTCAGCGACTCCCGTGGCGTGAGCGCCTGAGCCCGGATCATTCCATAGCGCAGTTCGAGGATCCTGAGCTGTTTCGGGTCGGACACCGGTCGACCGGCGAAAGCGCCGTCCGAGCGCCCCACCGCCGCCCCGTCCTCGAACTTCAGCACCTCGATCACCCCGTCCATCCCCGCATGTTCCTCACGGCCGGTCGGCATCACCTGGATCTCAACGTTCCGCAACTGCCCCACTTCCAGGAGGCGTTGCAGCTGCCGTCGCAACACCATTGTGCCTCCCACAGGACGGCACAGGGTCACTTCTTCCTGGACGAAACTGAGCGCTGGTGCCGGTGTCCTTCCGAAGACTCGCTGCCTGGACATGCGCGCGGCCAGCACCCGATCGACCTCGTCCTCTGAGTACGCAGGCCGCCGCATCTCGAACAACGCCCGCGCGTACTCCGGCGTCTGCAACAAGCCGTGGATGTTGTGGTTGCCGTACAACCCCATCTCGACTGCCCGCTCCTCCAGCTTCGCCAGCTCCCGCACCTTCTTCGGGTACCGGACCTCCGCCATCTCCCGTTTCATCATGGCGAGCTTCCCGCCCGCCCCCAGTACCTCGTCCGCCCGGTCCAGGAACTCCGGCCGTGGAATCCGCCGCCCTCCCTCGACCTTGTAGACCAGGTCCTCGCCGTACCCGATCGCCGCCCCGAACTCGCCGGCCCGCATCCCGGCCGCCTCCCGCCAGGCCTTGATCTGGCGGCCCACGGCGGCGACCACCGCCACCCCCGACTCGTCGTCAGGATCGACGTCCCAGCCGGGCTCGTCCGCCCCGCCGCCCTCCACCCGCTGCGTACCGGCCTCGTCCACGCTCATCCGTGCCCCACTTCCGACGTGCATGCCGTCCCTGCTCAACCCTGTACGTCCCCAGCCGGTCACCCCGGACAGCCGGGACAGCACTGGACAAGCGCGGGACAATCACCGTACGTAAGGGTCTCGTCACTGTTCACCGTACGCACGCGCGGCCACGCTGAGTGATGTGACCCAAGAAATCACCCGAACCGAACATTCCGCTCCCACCCGGCAGTTCACCGTGCTGCTCTCCCCCACCCGCCGGGGTACGCGGCTCGCCCGCCTCCTCGCCACGGCGCACCTGAGCGACTGGGGACTGCCCACGGAGTCGGCCGCGCACATCGTCGCCGAGTTGGCCGCGAACGCCACCGTTCACGGCCGTGTACCGGGCCGGGACTTCCAACTGAGCCTCGCCGTCCACGACGACGGACTCCTTCGCATCGCGGTGACCGACGCGCGCGGCGAGCGGCTACCGCTCCCGTCACCACCGGCCGACCAGACGGAATCCGGGCGCGGCCTGCTGATCGTCGAGGCACTCGCGGACCGCTGGGGCGTGGACGTCGGGCCCGTCCCGCGCAAGACCGTCTGGGCCGAACTCGACCTCGCACCGTGACCACCGCCACCGGGTCGCGGGAACCCACGACCCGGTGGGCCGCGACACGGCGTCCCACGACGCATAAGGCTTGAAAGAACGCGGTGAAATCACCCTCCCCACCCCAACCCGACCCCACTCCGTCCCCATCACTCGCGCGGGTGACATAGGGCAACTCGGCTGGATTTCGGGTGGGTTGCCGGGCATATGCTCACCTCGACCACCACAGACATGCGACGGCCCCCGGCCGGGACTGCGAATCCCGATCGAGGGCCTGACCACCGAGGAAGAGAAAGCTTCCCGATGGATACCCAGCAGGTTATCGCGCCCCCGTGCGCCCCGCCCCCGTCATCCGGGGACGTCACACCGTCGTCCGGTGTCATCCACCTCAACATCCGGCACACCGCCGGGTTCACGGTCATCGGTAACCATCTCGCCCAGCATCGCGGCCTCTCGCTCGTCGCGATCGGGCTCGCCGTGCACATCCAGTCGCTGCCCACCGGGGCGAGGATCGGCATCAAGCGGCTCGCCGACCGCTTCCCGGAGAGCGAGACCCGCATCGCCGCCGCCCTGCGGGAGCTGGAAGCCACCGGTTACCTCCACCGCAGCCGCGTACGCCTCCCGGGCGGCCGCATCGTGACGCGCACGCTCTCGTACAACCAGCCGGGCGCGGACGCGCCCACCACCACGCCCCGGCCGCAGACCAGGCCAAGGCGGCCCGCCCCTCCGCAGCACACGACCCGCCCGAGCGAGCCCGCCGCCGAGCCGCCCCGGCCGTTGCCCGATCCGGTAGCCGCCGACGTGCCCGGCCCTGCGCCGAAGCCGCCCGCACCCCTGGTCGTCGCGACGCCGCGGCCGAAACCCGCAGCACCTGCCACCCCCGCACCCCACACGCAGCCCGCCCCCGTCCTCGTGCCGCCCCCGACCGCCCGAATTGCCCCACCCCCGCCGCTGCCTCAGCCCCAGGCGTCCACCCAGGAGCTCCAGCGGGCGGCCTCCGCGCTCCTCGCCGACCTGCGCCGTCACACACCCCAACTCACGCTCTCCGAGCACGACATCAACACCCTCGCCCCCGGTGTCGCGGCCTGGCTCGAACGCGACGCCCACCCCGACACCATCCGCCGCGCCCTCACCCACGACCTGCCGGTCCCGCTCAGGCATCCGGCGAAGCTGCTGCGCCACCGCGTCACCACACTTCTGCCGCCCCCGCTGCCCGGCGCGCAGGACCTCGCTCCCGCGCGCCGCAGCGTCGTCGTCATCCCGCTCCAGAACTGCGACCGCTGCGACCGCGCCTTCCGCTCACGCCACCCGGGCCACTGCCGCGGCTGCCGCACCGACCTGCCCACAGCAGCCTGATCCCGAACGGAACCCCATGGTCAGCGCACCGCACGAAGCGATGCACCGCGTCTTCCAGGAATACCCGAGCCTGTTCACCAGCGTCTCCGAGGCACTGGGCGTCACCTTCCCACCCGCCACCTCCGCGAAGGTCATGACCACCGACCTCACCGAGAACCGGCCGCTGGAACGTCGCGTCGACACCCTCCTGCGCATCGAGACCGAGAACGACGGGCCCTTCCTCCTCGCCGTCGAGGCCCAGGGCAGGAAGGACCCCGACAAGCCGACCAGCTGGGCCTACTACCTCGCCCACCTCCTGGAGAAGTACCGGCTCCCCACGACCCTGCTCGTCGTCTGCCAGGACCGCGGCACCGCCGCATGGGCGGCCCGCCCCGTCCCCCTGGGCGCACCGCAGTGGCCGGCGCTCACCCTGCGCCCCCTCGTCGCCGGGCCCCACAACATGCCTGTCATCACCGACGTGGCCGAGGCCCGCAAGGACCCGGCGTTCACCACGCTGGCCCTCATCACGCACGCCGACGATCCGGACATCGGTGCCATACTGAAAACGCTGTCGACCACCCTGCGGGACACACCGGAAAGCATCGCGAACCCGCTCGTCGAACTCACCGCGCAAGGCCTGGGCAACCGCCCCGCCGCACGACAATGGAGGAACCTGGTGGCCGTGGACCTCTCCTTCTACACCTCACCGCTCTCCGAGGAAATCCGGGACGAAGGCCGAGCCGCAGGCCGAGCCGCAGGCCGAGCCGAAGACATCCTGCGGTTGCTCCGGCTGCGCGGCGTCCCCGTCCCCGACGAGGCCCGCGAGAAGATCGCCGGCTGCGACGACCTGCACCTCCTGGACCGGTGGTTCACCGGCGCCGTCACCGCCACCACCGCCGAGGACGTCTTCGCCGAGGAGTGATCCCGGCCTGCGGTGCTCGCCGCCGATGAGCCCGGGGGCCGGAGCCGGCGCCCGGCTGTTCCCCGAGGTCCCTCACCCATGCAGGGTGAGGGACCTCCGTCCGTTCCGGCCGGGCGTCAGCAGGCGGTCACTTGCCGAACCGGCGCTGCCTTCCGGCGTACGAGCGGATCGCGCGCAGGAAGTCCACACGGCGGAACGCCGGCCAGTAGCAGTCCACCCAGTGCATCTCCGCGTACGCGGACTGCCAGAGCAGGAAGCCCGACAGCCGCTGCTCCCCGGACGTCCGGATGATGAAGTCGGTGTGGTCGGCGGTCGGCGAGTACAGGTGCCGGGAGATGTCGTCGATGTCGAACCGCTCGGCCAGCTCGGCGGGGTCACCGCCGGCCGCGATGTGCGCCGCGAAGGCGCTCTTGACCGCGTCGACGATCTCGCGCCGTCCGCCGTAGCCGATCGCGATGTCCACCTTGAGCCCGGTGCGCCCGGCCGTCGTGGCGGTGGCGTCCTTGAGGACCTCGGCGGTGGCGCCGGGCAGCAGGTCGAGCGAGCCGATCACCTGGACCTCCCAGGGACGGCCGGCGGCCGTGATGTCCTGGACGGTCTCCTTGATGATCTCGATCAGCGGCCCGAGTTGTTCGGCGGGGCGTCCGAGGTTGTCGTCGGACAGCATGAAGAGGGTCACGCGCTCGATTCCGGCGGCCGTGCACCAGTCCAGGAACTCGGTCGCCTTGGCGCCGCCGGCCCGGTACCCCTCGCGGAGGTCCGTGTGGCCTGCCTGCCGGGCCCAGCGCCGGTTGCCGTCGAGCATGACCCCGACGTGCTGCGGGCGTGGCAACCCCACCAGCGTGGAGGCCAGTCGGCGCTCGTACACCGCCTCTATGGGCCGTCTGAGAAACAGCGGGAGCAGCTTCACGAACCAACTCCATCACGTCGCGGTCAGCCTCTGCGGACCTTATCAGCGGCGTACGGTGCGCACCCACAGGAGCCCCGACGGCGGTGCCCCACAGGCCACTTGGTACCCGCCGCGCCCATGGGTACGGCCCCCGGCTCGAGGCCGGGGGCCGAGAGACGCACAGGGAGGAGACTGTTACGGCAGGTTGCGGGCCATGACGATCCGCTGGACCTGGTTCGTGCCCTCGTAGATCTGGGTGATCTTGGCGTCGCGCATCATGCGCTCCACCGGGTAGTCCCGCGTGTAGCCGTAGCCGCCGAGCAGTTGGACGGCGTCCGTGGTGACCTCCATCGCGACGTCGGAGGCGAAGCACTTGGCCGCGGCGCCGAAGAAGGTCAGGTCGCTGTCGAGGCGCTCGGACTTGGCTGCCGCCGAGTAGGTGAGCTGACGGGCGGCCTCCAGCTTCATCGCCATGTCGGCGAGCATGAACTGGATGCCCTGGAAGTCGCCGATCGGCTTGCCGAACTGCTTGCGCTCCTGGACGTAGCCCTTGGCGTAGTCGAGGGCGCCCTGGGCGATGCCGAGCGCCTGGGCCGCGATCGTGATGCGGGTGTGGTCCAGGGTCTTCATCGCCGTGGCGAAGCCGGTGCCCTCCTCGCCGATCATCCGGTCGGCGGGGATGCGGACGTTGTCGAGGTAGACCTCGCGCGTCGGGGAGCCCTTGATGCCGAGCTTCTTCTCCGGGGCGCCGAAGGAGACGCCCTCGTCGGACTTCTCCACGACGAACGCCGAGATGCCCTTGGAGCGCTTCGTCGGATCCGTCACGGCCATCACCGTGTAGTACTCGGACTCGCCCGCGTTGGTGATCCAGCGCTTCACACCGTTGAGGACCCAGAAGTCACCGTCCCGGACGGCCTTGGTCTTCATGCCGGCCGCGTCCGAGCCGGCGTCCGGCTCGGAGAGCGCGTACGAGAACATCGCGTCGCCCTTGGCGAGCGGACCCAGGTACTTCTTCTTGAGGTCCTCGGAGCCGGAGAGGATCACCGGGAGCGAGCCAAGCTTGTTCACGGCCGGGATGAGGGAGGAGGACGCGCAGACACGGGCCACCTCCTCGATCACGATGACCGTGGCGAGCGCGTCGGCGCCCGCGCCGCCGTACTCCTCCGGGACGTGGACCGCGTGCAGGTCCGAGGCGACCAGTGCGTCCAGGGCCTCCCGCGGGAAGCGGGCCTCCTCGTCCACCGCGGCGGCGTGCGGGGCGATCTTCGCCTCGGCGAGCGAACGGATCGTCTCGCGGAGCATGTCGTGCTCCTCGGCCGGACGGTACAGGTCGAAATCGGTCGAACCCGCCAAGACGCTCACTCCCCAAGAATGCTAACTACCGTTAAGTAACCCAATTTTAGTGTCCCGGGCGGGCGGAGGCATACGGGCGGGGCACGTGAGCTTGCCGACAGCTGCGGAAGCCGTCTCGGAACAGGTGCCCCACAGGCCCCGGATATGCTCGGTCCGCACGTCTGTCCGCATCGTTCAGGAGCACCCATGGCCCTCAGGATCACCGTGATCGGCACCGGCTACCTCGGCGCCACCCATGCCGCGGCCATGGCGGAACTCGGCTTCGAAGTCCTCGGGCTCGACGTCGTGCCCGAGAAGGTCGAGATGCTCTCGGCCGGCAGGGTGCCCATGTACGAGCCGGGGCTCGAGGAGATCCTGCAGAAGCACGTCGCGGGCATCGAGGGGTCCACCGGGCGACTGCGGTTCACCACCTCCTGGGAGGAGATCGGCGCGTTCGGTGATGTGCACTTCGTCTGCGTGAACACTCCTCAGAAGCACGGCGAGTACGCCTGCGACATGAGCTACGTGGACAGCGCCTTCGCGTCGCTGGCCCCCCAGCTGACCCGTCCCGCCCTGGTCGTGGGCAAGTCCACCGTGCCGGTGGGCTCCGCCGCCCGGCTGGCGGCGCGGCTCGCAGAGCTGGCACCGGTGGGCGCGGACGCCGAGCTGGCCTGGAACCCCGAGTTTTTGCGCGAGGGCTTCGCGGTGAAGGACACGCTGCACCCGGACCGGGTCGTCGTCGGCGTGGAGAGCGAGCGGGCCGAGAAGCTGCTGCGCGAGGTCTACGCGGGCCCGATCGCCGAGGGTTCGCCCTTCGTCGTGACGGACTTCCCCACTGCCGAGCTGGTGAAGACCTCCGCCAACTCCTTCCTCGCGACCAAGATCTCCTTCATCAACGCCATGGCCGAGGTCTGCGAGGCCGCCGACGGCGATGTCGTGAAGCTCGCGGAGGCGATCGGCCACGACGAGCGCATCGGGAAGAAGTTCCTGCGGGCCGGGATCGGCTTCGGCGGGGGCTGCCTGCCCAAGGACATCCGGGCCTTCATGGCGCGCGCCGGTGAGCTGGGCGCGGACCAGGCGCTGACCTTCCTGCGGGAGGTCGACTCCATCAACATGCGGCGGCGCGGCCACATGGTGGAGCTGGCCCGCGAGGCCGTGGGCGGGGGGTCGTTCCTGGGCACGCGCGTCGCGGTTCTGGGCGCCACCTTCAAGCCGGACTCGGACGACGTGCGCGACTCCCCGGCCCTGAACGTCGCCGGACAGATCCACCTGCAGGGCGGCCAGGTCACCGTCTTCGACCCGAAGGGCATGGACAACGCCCGCCGCCTCTTCCCGACGCTCGGTTACGCGGACACGGCGCTGGACGCGGTGCGTGGCGCGGACGTGGTGCTGCACCTGACGGAGTGGCGCGAATTCCGGGAGCTGGACACGGTGTCGCTGGGTGAGGCCGCGGGGAAGCGGATCATCCTGGACGGCCGCAACGCGCTCGACCCCACCGTGTGGCGCGAAGCCGGGTGGACGTACCGGGCGATGGGCCGTCCGAAGGCCTGACGCGGCAGGGCTGCGGGGGCGGATCCGCCCTCAGCCCGCCCCCGTGTCCCGTCGGGCGCGGTACGTGCGCATCTTGGCGCGGGCTCCGCACACCGACATGGAGCACCAGCGGCGGCGACCCGCCGGGCTGCGGTCGTAGTAGGCCCAGCGACAGTCCTCGGCCTCGCACGCCTTGAGCCGTGCCCAGGTGCCGCCGGTCGCGCCCTCCGCGACGGCCGCGGCGACGCGGGCCGTCAGCCCCGGAGGCTCGGCGACCGGCCGCAGCGCGGCGCCACCGGCGGCGTCCACGGTGACCCGGAGCGGTGCGGCGGCGAGGAGACGGTCGAGCGGGGGCGACGCCGAGCCCTCCGGCGGGCGGTGTCCGGCGTGCGTGAGGCAGACCGCGCGCAGCGCCTCGCGCAGGATTCGCGCTTCCGCCACGTCCGCCTCGGTCAGGCCGAAGGCCGCGCGCCCTTCCTGCGTACCGAGGGTGTCCGCGCCGGTCTCCACGTCCAGCGTGTTGACCAGGCTCTCGATCAAGGCGAGTCCCCCGGGGGCAGCCGCCTCCTCATTCATGGTTGCGAGGTTACCGCCTTTGCGGGAGCATGCAGTAACCGTTACCTGTTGAAAGCATGAGACGGTAACCGGGTGACGGCAGTCCGCCGCTCCCGTCGCGGTTCCGATCCGAGAAGGAGACGCCATGACCGTCGCCAAGCTGGGTACCGTCGTCCTGGACTGCCCCGACCCCGTCGCCCTGGCCGATTTCTACGCCCAGGTGCTCGGCGGCAGGACCGAGGACGACGGTGAGGGCTGGGTCGACCTGAAGACGGACGACGGCACGGCGCTGGCCTTCCAGGCCGCGCCCGGTCACGTACCGCCGCGGTGGCCGCGGGCCGACGCCCCGCAGCAGTTCCATCTCGACCTGACGGTGGAGGACCTGGACGCGGCGGAGCGGGAGGTGCTGTCGCTGGGGGCGACACTGCTGGAGGCGGGCGAGCCGTCACGCGGTTGGCGCGTGTACGCCGACCCCGCGGGGCACCCGTTCTGTCTGTGCGCCTGCTGAGGACCGGGACACGCGCGGGGGGCGGGGGGCTGTGTCAGCCCCCCGCCCCCGCCACCCTGCCCGGTCAGGAGGTCAGCGCAGGGGCCCGTCCAGCTCGCCGATCGTCGCGTGGGACGGACCGACCCGGGTGCTCAGGTCGCGGGACACCGCTTCCGCGTCGCGCAGGACCCGTACGGCGTTCTGCCACGTCAGCTTGGCCACGTCGGTATCCGACCAGCCGCGCGTGAGCAGCTCCGCGATCAGGTACGGGTAGCCCGAGACGTCCTCCAGCTCCAGCGGGAGGAACGCCGTGCCGTCGTAGTCGCCGCCGATGCCGATGTGGTCGATCCCGGCGATCTCGCGCATGTGGTCGAGGTGGTCCGCGATCGTCCCCACGGTGGCCATCGGGCGCGGGTTGAGCGCTTCGAAGTCCGCGTGAATCCGCATGGCGGCCGGGGTGGTGTCCAGGTGGTGCAGGCCGTGCTCCCGCATGTTGCGGTCGGCGGCGAGCGTCCACTCGACGGCCGCCGGCAGGACGAACTTCGGTACGAAGGTCGCCATGGCCAGGCCGCCGTTGGCGGCGAGCATCCGCAGCACGTCGTCGGGGATGTTGCGCGGGTGGTCGCAGACCGCCCGGGACGAGGAGTGCGAGAAGATCACCGGCGCCACGGAGGTGGCGAGCGCGTCACGCATCGTGGTGGCAGCCACGTGCGAGAGGTCGACCAGCATCCCGGCGCGGTTCATCTCGCGCACGACCTCACGGCCGAACTCCGACAGGCCGCCGACGCGCGGGGAGTCGGTCGCCGAGTCCGCCCAGTCGGTGTTGTCGTTGTGCGTGAGCGTCATGTAGCGGACGCCGAGGGTGTGCAGCGCGCGCAGGGTGGCCAGGGAGTTGTTGATCGAGTGGCCGCCCTCGGCCCCCATCAGGGAGGCGATACGGCCCTCGGCACGGGCCTTCTCCATGTCGTCGGCGGTCAGGGCGCGCCGCAGGTCGTCCGGGTAGCGGGTCAGCATCTCGCCGACCACGTCGATCTGCTCCAGCGTGGCGCTGACCGCGTCGTCGCCGGTCAGCCGGGTGGAGACGTAGACGGACCAGAACTGCGCGCCGACACCGCCGACCCGCAGCCGCGCGATGTCGGTGTGCAGGATGCCGGTCTGGTCCTGGGAGATGTCGCGGGCGTCGAGGTCGTAGCCGACCTGCTCGCGAAGGGCCCAGGGGAGGTCGTTGTGGCCGTCGACGACGGGGTGGGCGGCCAGGAGGAGGCGGGCCCGGTCGAGATTCCGAGGACTGGTCACGGAGTGCCTACTTCCCGAAGCCGAAGGAGTCCGCGGCCTGGGTCTTGGCGCGCAGCCGCTTGCCCTTCTCCGTCGCCTGGTCCTTGAGCTCCTGCTGGAAGTCCTTCATCCGCGTGAGCAGCTCGCCGTCGTGGGCGGCGAGGATGCGGGCGGCGAGCAGGCCGGCGTTACGGGCGCCGCCGACGGAGACCGTGGCGACGGGGACCCCGGCCGGCATCTGGACGATGGACAGCAGGCTGTCCATTCCGTCGAGGTACTTCAGCGGCACGGGGACGCCGATCACGGGGAGCGGGGTGACGGAGGCGAGCATGCCGGGCAGGTGAGCCGCTCCGCCCGCTCCCGCGATGATCGCCTTCAGGCCACGGTCCGCCGCCGACTCGCCGTACGCGATCATCTCGTGCGGCATGCGGTGGGCGGAGACGACGTCGACCTCGTAGGGGATGTCGAACTCGCCCAGGGCCTTCGCGGCGGCTTCCATCACGGGCCAGTCGGAGTCGGAGCCCATGACGATGCCGACGACGGGGGCGGAACCAGGTGCGGTCATTCGGTGATCGTTCCTCGCAGGTAGTCGGCCGCGTGCCGGGCGCGCTCCCGCACGTCCGCCAGATCGTCGCCGTAGGTGTTGACGTGGCCCACCTTGCGGCCGGGCTTCACGTCCTTGCCGTACATGTGGATCTTGAGCTGCGGGTCACGGGCCATGCAGTGCAGGTACGCCTGGTACATGTCCGGGTAGTCGCCACCGAGGACGTTGGACATGACCGTCCAGGTGGCGCGCGGACGGGGATCACCGAGCGGGAGGTCGAGAACCGCCCGCACGTGGTTGGCGAACTGCGAGGTGACCGCCCCGTCCTGGGTCCAGTGCCCGGAGTTGTGCGGGCGCATCGCGAGCTCGTTGACGAGGATGCCGGGCTTCCCGTCGGGTCCCCGCGTCTCGAAGAGCTCGACCGCGAGGTGGCCCACCACACCGAGTTCGGCGGCGATCCGCAGGGCCAGCTGCTGGGCTTCGCCGGCGAGCCGTTCGTCGAGGTCGGGCGCCGGGGCGATGACGGTGTCGCAGACCCCGTCGACCTGGATGGACTCGACGACCGGGTAGGCGACGGCCTGGCCGTGCGGAGAGCGGACGATGTTGGCCGCGAGCTCGCGGGTGAAGTCGACCTTCTCCTCGGCGAGGACGGGGACGCCGGCACGGAAGGGCTCGGCGGCGTCCGCCTCGGAGCGGACCACCCAGACGCCCTTGCCGTCGTAGCCGCCGCGGACCGTCTTGAGGATGACGGGGAAGCCCCCCACCTCCTCGGCGAAGGCGGCGGCGTCGGCCGTGTCCTTCACGATGCGGTGGCGGGGGCAGGGCGCGCCGATCTCCGTGAGTCTGGCGCGCATCACCCCCTTGTCCTGGGCGTGCACGAGGGCGTCGGGGCCGGGGCGCACGGGAATGCCGTCCGCCTCCAGAGCCCGCAGGTGCTCGGTCGGCACATGCTCGTGATCGAAGGTGATCACGTCGCAGCCGCGTGCGAAGTCGCGCAGTGTCTCCAGGTCGCGGTAGTCGCCGACGACGACTTCGCCGACCACCTGGGCGGCCGAATCCTGGGGGGTGTCACTGAGGAGCTTGAATTTCAGGCCGAGGGGAATGCCCGCCTCGTGGGTCATTCGGGCGAGCTGGCCGCCGCCGACCATGCCGACTACAGGGAACGTCACCTGTCCAGGGTATCGGGCGTGCGGGGGCTCCCCTCTACCAGCGGTCTCCGGCGGCTCCCCGGGGGCGGCCTCGTCACGTGGTCCGGCAGGCACACGGACATCGCACGGGAGGGCTGGTTAGCATGGCCGGGTTGACGAAACCGACCGGACGGGGCTGAGCGATCACCATGAGCGAACGGGGCGCACTGCGGACCCGGCTTGAGCTGCTGGCCCGGGAGGTCGCCAAGTTCGGCGCGGTCGGCGCGGCCGGGCTGGTCGTGAACATCGTCGTCTCCAACCTGATCTGGCGCACCACGGAGATCCCGGTGGTGCGGGCCGGGCTGATGGGGACGGTCGTCGCCATCCTCTTCAACTACGTCGGCTTCCGTTACTGGACCTACCGGGACCGCGACAAGACCGGCCGGACGCGGGAACTGATGCTGTTCCTGCTGTTCAGCGCCGTCGGCGCGGTGATCGAGACCGGCGTGCTCTACGTGGCGACGTACGGCTTCGGCTGGGACAGCCCGGTCCAGAGCAACGTCTTCAAGATCGTCGGAATCGGCATCGCCACACTGTTCCGCTTCTGGTCGTACCGCACCTGGGTGTTCAGGGCGCTGCCGGCCAAGGAGGCCGTGCTCAGCGCGGAACGGTTTCTGGAACAGCGGCGACCCTCCGACGAGGTAGCACCCGGCCCCGTGCCCCACTGAGGCTCGGCGCACCGGCCGCAGGGATTCCCGGACGCTCGGCCAACCCGGCCGCCCACGGCCCCCGACGCTCGGCGAACCCGGCCGCCCACGGCCCCCGACGCTCAGCGGGCCCGGCCGTACCAGGCCCCCCGGGCGCTCAGCGCACAGGCCGTACGGATTCCCTGCGGTTCGGCGCGACCCGGCTGAGGAAGAGGGCGAAGACCGGCGGCTGCTGCTGGAGCAGTTCGAGCCGGCCGCCGTCGGCCTCGGCGAGGTCCCTGGCCACGGCGAGGCCGATTCCGGTGGAGTTGCGGCCGCTGATGGTGCGCTCGAAGATCCGCGCCCCGAGGTCGGCGGGGACACCCGGGCCCTCGTCCGTGACCTCGACGACGACCTGGTTGCCGGTGACGCGGGTACGCAGCGCGACCGTGCCGCCACCGTGCATCAGCGAGTTCTCGATCAGCGCGGCGAGCACCTGGGCGACGGCGCCCGGGGTGCCGACGGCCTCCAGTCCGTGCTTGCCGGAGCAGACGACGGCGCGGCCGGCGCTGCGGTAGGCGGGGCGCCACTCCTCGATCTGCTGCTTGA
Organism: Streptomyces sp. NPDC005752; assembly: GCF_040630715.1. NCBI lineage: Bacteria > Bacillati > Actinomycetota > Actinomycetes > Kitasatosporales > Streptomycetaceae > Streptomyces > Streptomyces sp. NPDC005752. Next base: position 31,861 of record NZ_JBEXYB010000010.1, read on the forward strand.
CGACCTCGTCGAGGTCGAAGACGACGGCGGAGCCGGTGCGCGGGTCGCGGGAGTTCGTCAGCAGCCGCTGCACCACGTCCGTGAGCCGCTCGACCTGGGTGAGCGCGATGTTCGCCTCCTCCTTCACCGTCTCCGGGTCGTCGGTGACGGAGATCTCCTCGATCCGCATGGAGAGGGCGGTCAGAGGGGTGCGGAGCTGGTGCGAGGCGTCCGCGGCGAGTCGCCGTTCCGCGGTCAGCATCCGGGCGATCCGCTCGGCGGAGGACTCCAGGACGTCGGCGACCCGGTCGAGCTCCGTCACCCCGTACCGCTTGTGCCGGGGACGGGGGTCGCCCGATCCGAGGCGCTCGGCGGTCTCGGCGAGGTCGGTGAGCGGGGACGTCAGCCGGTCGGCCTGGCGTACGGCGAGGAGTACGGCGGAGATGATGGCGAGCAGCGCCACCGCGCCGATGATCAGCAGGGTCCGGCCGACCTCACGGGTCACGGCCGAGCGGGACTCCTCGACGGTGACCTTCTCGCCCTGCTCCCCCGTCTCCGTGGCGCGGGTGACGTCGCTGTCCGTGGGACGCTCGCCGACCTCGATGGGGGACCGCCCGGGGATCTCGACCCGGGCGTAGCGGCTGGGGTCCACCTGCTCGGCGAGGACCTGCGGGGTGATCCGTTCCGCGCCGAGCAGCCGGCTCTCGACGACGCTGATCAGCCGGAAGGCCTCGGCGTCGACGCTTTCCTGGGCACTGTTGCTGATGGTGCGGGTCTCGACGATGACGAGGGAGACGCCGAAGACGGCGATCACGACGAGCACCACGGCGAGCGTGGAGTTGATCAGTCGGCGGCGCATGAGTGTTCTGTACGTCAGCTCTTCTCGAACCGGAAGCCGACGCCCCGGACGGTGGCGATGTAGCGCGGATTGGCCGCGTCGTCGCCGAGCTTCTTGCGGAGCCAGGAGATGTGCATGTCGAGGGTCTTGGTGGAGGACCACCAGGTGGTGTCCCAGACCTCACGCATCAGCTGGTCGCGGGTGACGACCCGGCCGGCGTCCCGCACGAGCACGCGCAGCAGGTCGAACTCCTTGGCCGTGAGCTGGAGTTCCTCGTCCCCCATCCACGCCCGGTGCGACTCGACGTCGATCCTCACGCCGTGCGTGGCGGGCTGCGGCGCCGGCTCGGTGGCGCCGCGGCGCAGCAGGGCCCGGACCCGGGCGAGGAGTTCGGCGAGGCGGAAGGGCTTGGTGACGTAGTCGTCGGCCCCGGCGTCCAGGCCGACCACGGTGTCGACCTCGTCGGCCCGGGCCGTGAGCACCAGGATCGGCACCGCGTGGCCGTCGGCCCGCAACCGCCTGGCGACCTCCAGACCGTCCATGCCGGGCAGCCCCAGGTCGAGGACGACCAGGTCGATGCCTCCCTGGAGTCCGGCGTCGAGTGCGGTCGGGCCGTCCTCGCGGACCTCGACCTCGTAACCCTCACGACGCAGGGCGCGAGCCAGTGGCTCCGAGATGGAAGCGTCGTCCTCGGCGAGCAGTACACGGGTCATGCAGTGATGGTAGTCCGCGCGGGCCTGCCGGGGTGAAGCGCTGGTCAGGCCCTGCGGGTCAGGGACACGAATCGGTCATCCTCCTTCGAATATGGGAACGTGGTTCCACGTACACCTGTGATCCATGTCTCAAGTCCTTCCATATCCCCGCGTGTCGTGTCGTATGGTTGCTCGACGCCTGTTGCACCGCCGAAGGACCTTTGGGCAGCTTTTCGCGCCAAGGGTCTCTTTTGTGTACGGGTCGGTTCCCGCCGGCCCCGATCAGTGAATGACCTGTGGGCCGGGCCCGGAACGCGAGAACGCGCGCCGGGCGTGGATCCCGGAGCGGTCTGCCCCACGACCCCGCCCCCGAACTCCTCACGGAGCGGGCGGCCGGATCGGATCCCCTCGAGGCGTCAGGGGTGGGGTGCGTCCGCCCGGTGCCGGCCACCCCCCACCGGGCGCGTACCGCTCACAAGGCGGCGCGTCCCGACCAGCAAGGATCGACCATGGCGTCCAGCCTGACGAAGGACTCGGCCAGTACTCCTGGTTCGGAGAAGACCTTCTTCGGCCACCCCCGCGGCCTGGCCACTCTCTTCATGACGGAGATGTGGGAGCGCTTCAGCTACTACGGCATGCGCGCCCTTCTCCCGCTCTACCTGATCGCTCCCAACGGGCTTCACATGAACCCCGCCACGGCCACTGCGATCTACTCGGTCTACCTGTCGCTGGTGTACCTGCTCGCCATGCCCGGCGGCTGGTTCGGCGACCGCGTCTGGGGCCCCCGCAAGACCGTCGCCATCGCGGGCGGCGTCATCATGCTCGGCCACCTGACGCTGGCACTGCCCGCCGAGGGCACCTTCTTCGCCGGGCTCGGCCTGGTGGCCATCGGCTCCGGTCTGCTGAAGTCGAACATCTCGACGATGGTCGGCCACCTCTACGACGGCCCGGACGACCCGCGCCGTGACGGTGGCTTCACGATCTTCTACATGGGCATCAACATGGGTGCCTTCGCGGCGCCTCTGGTGATCGGCACCGTGGGCGAGAACGTCAACTGGCACCTCGGCTTCGCCCTGGCGGCGGTCGGCATGGGACTCGGTGTCGTGCAGTTCCTGCTCGGCACCCGCCACCTGAACGAGCGCAGCCTCGTCGTGCCGAAGCCGCTGTCCGCCGACGAGCGCGCGTCCACGCTGCGCAAGTCGATGATCTGGCTGGGCATCGCGGCCGTCTTCTACATCGGCACCGTCGTCACCGGCGTCTACACGCTGAACTGGCTGCTGGTCCCGATCACGATCGCCGGCCTGGTCATCCCGGTCATGGTCCTGACGCGCATCAAGCGCGACAAGGAGCTCAGCGAGACCGAGCAGAAGAAGATGTCCGGCTACATCTGGTTCTTCGTGGCCGCCGCCATCTTCTGGATGATCTACGACCAGGGCGGTTCGACCCTGGCGATCTTCGCCGACTCCTCGGCGGAGAACTCGGTCCTCGGCTGGGACTTCCCGGTGTCCTGGTACCAGTCGGTCAACCCGGTCCTGATCATGGCGCTGGCCCCGGTCTTCGCCGCCTTCTGGATGGCGCTGAACCGTAGGGGCAAGGAGCCGAGCACGGTCGTGAAGTTCAGCTCCGGCCTGGTGCTGGTCGGTGCGTCGTTCTTCCTCTTCCTGGCGCCGCTGACCATCGCGGGCGACGGCCACAAGGCCGCCGCGATGTGGCTGGTCGCGATCTACTTCGTCCAGACCGTCGGCGAGCTGACGCTGTCCCCGGTCGGCCTGTCGGTCACCACGAAGATGGCCCCGGCCAAGTACGCCAGCCAGATGATGGGTGTCTGGTTCCTGGCCGTGACCGCCGGTGACTGCACCACGGGCCTGCTGTCCCTCGCGGGTGTCGAGCTCAACGGCACCGGGGTGGTGGCACTCCAGGCCGCGCTCGCGGTCGCCGCGGGTGTCGCGATCTTCATGTACCGCGGCAAGGTCAAGACGCTCATGGGCAACGTCCGCTGACACGGACACCGCCGCCACGACTCAGGCCCCGCACCGGTCACCGGTGCGGGGCCTGAGTCGTACGCGTGGAGGGATGTGAGCGGACCGGGGGCGGCCCGCCCACGGAGCCGAGGGCTACGCGGGCGCCGCGAGCTCCGCCCAGACGGTCTTGCCGGGCTGCTCGGGCGTACGCGACACACCCCAGTCGAGGCAGAGCCGCTGCACGATGAACATGCCGTGCCCGCCGGGACGCCCCGGGCGGTGCGGGGTGCGCGGCGCGGGCTGCCCCGCACCGCCGTCGGCGACCTCCACCCGGAGCTTCTTGGACAGGAGGGCGATACGGAGCTCCTCGGGACCGTCCGCGTGCAGGCAGGCGTTCGTGACGAGCTCGGAGACGACCAGCAGGACGTCCTCCGCCGCCGCCCGCCGGTCGGCGCCCGACGCGGGCAGCCAGCCCCAGTCGTGGAGTGCCTGCCGGGCGAAGTCGCGGGCCATCGGCACGATGCCGCTGGCCTCTCTCAGCGAGAGCGTGCGCCACTGCCGTTCAGCGGGCACGGCAGGGGCGGGGCCCGTACCGTCCGGCTCGCGGCCGAGGTCGCCCGGCGGATGCTGCCGGGTGGTGCCCATCAGCGCTTCACCTCACCGATTCACCGTGTGTTGCCATCGAACAGATATTGATCAGATACAGAGCGTGAGGGCTTGAACGACCTCGACAGGGTGTCTCCTGCCCGGCGGATCGGTGACGACACCCACTTCGTGCGCGCCATGAGCGTGACTCGCGCGATAGTCGGGATCCCGAGGCTTCGGATGCGCACAGGAGACCACTGTCAGCTGTTCAGTGCCTCTTCGAGCGAGGCGTGGACGGTGAAGACCGCCTCCGCACCCGTGATCTCGAAGACGCGCGCCACCACAGGCTGCATTCCGGCCAGGTGAACCCCGCCCCCTGCGGCCTCCGCCTTCAGGCGGGCGCCGAGCAGCACGTTGAGCCCTGTGGAATCGCAGAAGTCGAGTCGCGAGCAGTCGACCACCAGGCGTGTACGCCCTTCGTCGACCGCGCTCTCCAGAGGCTCGCGCAGCAGATCGGCGGTGTGGTGATCGAGTTCACCCACCGGCGTCACGACTTCACTTCGGCCATCGGTCCGGACGTCGACCTGAAGTCGACCCCGGTTCGCGCTGCCGACCGTCCCGCGGTCCATGCCCGTCCCTCTTCGCCGTCCGTCACTACCCGCGCTCCTGGTGTGCGCGGCTTCATCGTGGCTACCCCCGACGTGGGGGAAACATTACGCGTTTCCCTCGCCACACGGTAGTCGGAGAACTCCACAAACCGGACATACAGGCTTATTTGGCGCTTGTAACTCGTGGCTGGAACCGGGTAAGGGTAGAAGAGACATCTGCACCAGGAATTGCGATCGGCTTCGGAGGCGCCGCTTCACCGCAGGAACACGTATGGGCATCGGCAGCCATATGCCGAGAACGATGGAGGAGAACCATGTCACCCCGGCTCGACGTATCGCGTACCCACATCGCGACGTCGGCATGTCCTCAGGGACCGACCGATTCCGACTCCGCTGCCGCGATCGCCGTACCCGGCCCGCGCACCAGCACCAGCACGACCGGCACCACCACCGACCCGACCGCCGACGACCACCTTCCGAGCGAGGGGTTCGAGGGTCTCGAGGAACTCCCCGAGATCCCTCCCTACGCCGAGGTCGGCGCGGTGGACGCCAGGGCCCTGTCGAAGACGCTCTTCGCACGGCTCGAAACCCTCGCCGAGGGCACCCACGAGTACGCGTACGTCCGCAACACGCTCGTCGAGCTCAATCTGGCCCTGGTCAAGTTCGCCGCTGCCCGGTTCCGCTCCCGCAGCGAGCCCATGGAGGACATCGTCCAGGTCGGCACCATCGGCCTGATCAAGGCGATCGACCGCTTCGAGCTCAGCCGGGGTGTGGAGTTCCCGACGTTCGCGATGCCCACCATCGTCGGCGAGATCAAGCGCTTCTTCCGTGACACCAGCTGGTCCGTCCGCGTCCCGCGAAGGCTGCAGGAGCTCCGGCTGGACCTCGCCAAGGCGGGTGACGAGCTGGCCCAGAAGCTGGACCGTGCGCCCACCGTCGTCGAGCTCGCCGAGCGCCTCGGCCTCAGCAGGGACGAGGTCGTCGAGGGCATGGCCGCGAGCAACGCGTACACCGCGAGCTCGCTGGACGCCAAGCCCGAGGACCACGGCGACGGCGGCGAGGCCGCCCTCGCGGACCGCCTCGGCTACGAGGACCACGGCATCGAGGGCATCGAGTACGTCGAGTCCCTCAAGCCGCTCATCGCCTCGCTCCCCCTGCGCGACCGCACGATCCTCTCCATGCGCTTCGTCTCCAACATGACGCAGTCGGAGATCGGCGAGGAGCTCGGCATCTCGCAGATGCACGTGTCCCGGCTCCTGTCCCGGACTCTGGTCAAGCTCAGGAAGGGCCTGACCGTGGAGGAGTGACCCGGCGTCACCGGAACTCCCGGTACCCCCTTGCGGAAGGACCTGCCCGGGCCGACGGGCGGGTCCTTCCGCGTTGCCGGCCTGTCACACGACCCTCCTCCCGCCCCGCCACACCGCGCCGACGAGAGGGACTCCGGGCCGGTAGGCGAGGTGGACGTGGCTCGGCGCGTCGAGGATCACGAGGTCGGCGCGTGCACCGGGGGTGATGCGGCCGATGTCGGAGCGGCGCAGCGCGGCGGCGCCTCCGGCGGTGGCGGACCACACGGCTTCGTCGGGCGTCATACCCATGTCCCGTACGGCGAGGGCGATGCAGAACGGCATGGAGGAGGTGAAGGAGGAGCCCGGGTTGCAGTCCGTGGACAGCGCCACCGTGGCGCCCGCACCCAGGAGCCGGCGGGCGTCGGGCCAGGCCGCGCGGGTGGAGAACTCGGCGCCGGGGAGGAGGGTGGCGACGGTGCGGCCCTGGCCGAGCGCATCGAGGTCGGCGTCGTCGAGGTGCGTGCAGTGGTCGGCGGACGCCGCGTCCAGCTCGACGGCGAGCCGGACCCCGGGGCCGTGGCCCAGCTGGTTGGCGTGGACGCGGGGGTGCAGGCCCCTGGCCAGACCCGCGGTGAGGACCGTGCGCGCCTGGTCCTCGTCGAAGGCGCCCCGCTCGCAGAAGACGTCGATCCAACGTGCGTGCGGGGCACAGGCGTCGAGCATCGGCCCGGTCACGAGGTCGACGTAGCCGGCGGGGTCGTCGGCGTAGTCGGGGGACACGATGTGGGCGCCGAGGAAGGTGACCTCGTCGGTGTGCCTGGCGGCGATGCGCAGGGAGCGTGCCTCGTCCTCGACGGTGAGGCCGTAGCCGGACTTGGTCTCGAAGGTGGTGGTGCCCTGACGGAGCGCCTCGGCCATATAGCGGGCGACGTTGTCGGAGAGCTCCTCGTCGGAGGCGGCCCGGGTGGCGGCCACGGTCGTGCGGATGCCACCCGCGGAGTAAGGGCGCCCGGACATACGGGCGTTGAACTCGGCGGTGCGGTCGCCCGCGAACACCAGGTGGGAGTGGGAGTCCACGAAGCCGGGGATCACCGCGCGGCCGCCCGCGTCGACGGCGTCGTCGGTGGCGGGTGCTCTGCCGGTCTCACCGGTCCAGACGACGCGGTCGCCCTCGATGACGACGGCCGCGTCCCGGACCAGGCCCAGTGGGGTCCCGTCGCCGAGTGAGGGGTCGTTGGTGACCAGGTTCGCGATGTGGGTGATGGCGGTCGTGGCGGTCGTCGTCATCCGGGCACAGCTTTCGTCGGGTTCGCCCGGCGGAACTGCCGGGGGTGTCGGCCGGGGGTCTTCGTCCGGCAGAGGAGGCGGCCGGGTCTCCGGTGCGTGGCCGGGCGGGGGTCCCGGTTCCGGGCCCCGCCGGCCGCTCAGCCGTGCAGGGCGGCGACGGCCGAGGCCAGCGCTCCGGGCACGTCCTCGACACGGGTGTGCCGGCCGTCCCGGACGATGTGCCGTCCCGCGACCACGGTGTGCCGCACATCGGCCGCGGTGGCGGCGAACACGGCCGCTTCGGCTGCCAGCCGGGGCACCGGCCCGGCCGTTCTGACCGAGTCCAGCGCGACGGTGGCGAGATCGGCGGGCGCGCCCGGTTCGAGCACGCCCGCGCCCGGCCGGCCGAGCGCGGCGTGGCCCTGGGCGGAAGCGGCCCTGAGCAGGGCCCCCGCCGTCCAGTGACCGCGCACATGGGTGCGCAGGCGTTCGTTGAGCTCCATCGCCCGGGCCTCCTCGAAGAGATCGATCACGGCGTGGCTGTCGCTGCCCAGCGAGAGGGGGGAGCCCGCGCCCTGGAGCGCGGTGGCGGGCCCGATGCCGTCGGCGAGGTCGCGTTCGGTGGTGGGGCACATGCAGGTGCCCGTCCGGGAGGAGCCGAGCAGTTCGATGTCCCCGGCCGTGAGGTGTGTGTTGTGGATGCCGGTGGTGTGCGGGCCGAGGACCCCGTGGTCGGCGAGGAGCCGGGCGGGGGTGCGGCCGTGGGCGGCGAGGCAGGCGTCGTTCTCCGCGGTCTGCTCGGAGAGGTGGACGTGGAGCGGGACGCCCCGTTCCTGAGCCCACCGCGCGACGACGGAGAGCTGCCCCGCCGGGACGGCCCGGACGGAATGGATCGCGGCGCCGATCACCACCAGGTCGCCGTCGCCCTTGAGGAGGGAGGCACGCTCGGCCCAGGCGTCCGCGGTGGTGTCGGAGAAGCGCAGCTGGTGCCGGCTCGGCTCCTCCCCGAACCCGGCGGCGAGATAGGCGGTGTCGAGCAGGGTGATGCGGATACCGGCCTCGGCCGCGGCGGCGACGAGTGCTTCGCCCATGGCGTTCGGGTCGTCGTAGGGCGTGCCGCCGGGCGCGTGGTGCAGGTAGTGGAATTCGCCCACCGCCGTGATCCCCGCCAGTGCCATCTCGGCGTACGTGGCGCGCGCCAGGTCGTAGTAGGTGTCGGGGGTGAGACGGGAGGCCGTCCGGTACATCAGCTCGCGCCATGTCCAGAAGGTGCCGGAGCCCACCTGGACGGTGGAGCGCAGCGCGCGGTGGAAGGCGTGCGAGTGGGTGTTGGCCAGTCCGGGGACGGTCAGCCCGTGCAGCGCGGTGGCGCCGGGCGGCGGCACGTCGATGCCCGTCCGGACACCGGCGATGCGCCCGCCGGCCACGTCCAGGAGGACGCCCGGCTCGACGTGGGTGCCGAGCCACGCGTGCGACATCCAGTAGGCCGCGGTATCCGGTGTGCCCGTCGGTTGCGTCGTCAGCTGCACGCGAGACCTTCCAGTACGTCGGCGAGTGCCCTCACCCCGGCCACGCAGTCGTCCTCGGCGGCGTGCTCGGCGGGAGAGTGCGAGATCCCGGTGGGGTTCCGTACGAACAGCATGGCGGTCGGCAGGGAAGCGGACAAAATACCCGCATCGTGTCCCGCCCCCGTGCCGAGCAGGGGCACGGTGCGCCCGTCACCGTCAGCGCCGCCGCAGCCCCGCTCCTCCAGCACCCGGCGGATCTCGTCCCGCAGCGCGTGCTGGAAGTCCACCACCGGTGTGAACGACTCGCGTACGACGTCGATATCGATACCGGCCCGCTCGGCGTACTCCCGCGCGGCCCGCTCGACACCGCTCACGACGGCGTCGAGAGTGGCCTGGTCGGGGGCCCGTGAGTCGAGCCAGCCCCGCACGAGGGAAGGGATCGCGTTGACCCCGTTCGGCTCGACGGCGATCTTGCCGAAGGTCGCGAGCCCCCCGGCGAGCTCCGCCTCACGACGGGCCGCGAGCACGGTCTCGGCGTAGGTGAGCATCGGGTCCCGCCGGTCCGCGAGCCGCGTGGTGCCGGCGTGGTTGGCCTCGCCCCGGAAGTCGAACCGCCAGCGGCCGTGCGGCCAGATGGCCGAGGCGACCCCGACCGGGTGACCGCTCAGGTCGAGGGCGCGCCCCTGCTCCACGTGCAACTCCACGAACGCACCGATCCGGGCGAGGCGTTCGGGATCCGGCCCGATGGCGCCGGGGTCGTGTCCCGCGGCCTCCATGGCCTGCGGCAGCGAGACGCCGTCCACGTCGCGGAGCCGGTGCGCGTCCTCGACGCTCAGCCGGCCGGCGGCCAGCCGTGAGCCGACGCAGGCGAGCCCGAAGCGCGCCCCTTCCTCGTCCCCGAAGTTGACGATGGCGAAGGGCTTGTCGAACTCCGCTCCCCTGCGGCGGAGTTCGTCAAGGGCGGCGAAGGAGGACACCACGCCGAGCGGACCGTCGAAGGCTCCGCCGTCGGGCACGGAGTCGAGATGGGAGCCGGTGACCACGGCATCCCCGGCAAGCGGATCGCCCAGCCAGGCCCACTGGTTGCCGTTGCGGTCGGTCTCGTGGACGAGCCCGCGCGTCTCGGCCTGGGCACGGAACCACTCCCGGCACTCCTGGTCGGCACCGGTCCAGGCGTAGCGGCGGTAGCCGCCGCTGCCCGGGTCACGGCCGAGGGGTCCGAGACCGCGCCACATCGCGTCGAAGGACTCGGCCTCGCCGGGCCGGCGCGACGCACCCGCCCCCCGGTCCGACACGGACGTGCCCGCCCCGCGCCCCGGGCCGTCGTTCACCGCGCCGGTCAACGGACTTCGTCCTCCGCCATCGGGACCCGCACGCCCTTGTCCGCGGCGACGGACTCCGCGATGTCGTAGCCCGCGTCGACATGCCGGATGACGCCCATCCCGGGGTCGTTCGTCAGCACCCGCCGGATCTTCTCGCCCGCGAGCGCCGTGCCGTCCGCGACCGAGACCTGCCCCGCGTGGATCGAGCGCCCCATTCCGACACCGCCCCCGTGGTGCAGCGACACCCAGGACGCGCCCGAGGCCACGTTGACCATGGCGTTGAGCAACGGCCAGTCCGCGATCGCGTCCGAGCCGTCCAGCATGGCCTCGGTCTCGCGGTAGGGCGACGCGACCGACCCGCAGTCCAGGTGGTCACGCCCGATGGCCAGGGGCGCGGCGAGCTCCCCGCTCGCCACCATGTCGTTGAACCGCTCACCGGCCTTGTCGCGTTCGCCGTAGCCGAGCCAGCAGATCCGGGCCGGCAGTCCCTGGAAGTGGACCCGCTCACCGGCCATCTTGATCCAGCGGTGCAGTGACTCGTTCTCCGGGAAGAGTTCGAGCAGCGCCTTGTCCGTCTTGTGGATGTCCGAGGCCTCGCCCGACAGCGCCGCCCACCGGAAGGGGCCCTTGCCCTCGCAGAAGAGCGGCCGGATGTAGGCGGGCACGAAGCCCGGGAAGTCGAACGCCCGCGCGTATCCGGCGAGCTGGGCCTCGCCGCGGATCGAGTTGCCGTAGTCGAAGACCTCGGCCCCCGCGTCCATGAAGCCGACCATCGCCTCGACGTGCGCGGCCATCGACTCGCGGGCGCGCAGGGTGAAGTCCGCGGGCTTCTCGGCCGCGTAGGAGGCCATGTCGTCGAAGTCGACGCCGACGGGCAGATAGGCGAGAGGGTCGTGGGCGCTGGTCTGGTCGGTGACGATGTCGACGGGTGCGCCCTCGGCGAGCATCCGGGGCAGCAGCTCCGCGGCGTTGCCGAGCAGGCCGATGGAGAGCGGGCGCCGTGCGTCGCGGGCCTCGACCGCCAACTGGAGGGCGTGTTCGAGGGAGTCGGCACGGACGTCCAGGAAGCGGTGCTCGATGCGGCGCTCGATGGCGCGAGGGTCGACGTCGATGCAGAGGGCCACACCGTCGTTCATCGTGACGGCCAGCGGCTGGGCACCGCCCATGCCGCCGAGTCCGGCCGTCAGTGTGATGGTCCCCGCCAGTGTCCCGCCGAAGCGCTTCGCGGCGACCGCGGCGAAGGTCTCGTAGGTGCCCTGGAGGATGCCCTGGGTCCCGATGTAGATCCAGGAGCCCGCGGTCATCTGCCCGTACATGGTGAGCCCGAGGGCCTCCAGGCGTCGGAACTCCTCCCAGTTCGCCCAGTCGCCCACCAGGTTGGAGTTGGCGATCAGGACGCGCGGCGCCCACTCGTGGGTCTGCATGACGCCGACCGGCCGCCCCGACTGGACCAGCATCGTCTCGTCCTGCTTGAGCGTCCGCAGCGTAAGGACCATGGCGTCGAAGGAGCGCCAGTCACGGGCGGCCTTGCCCGTGCCGCCGTAGACCACGAGCTTGTCGGGGTGCTCGGCGACCTCGGGGTCGAGGTTGTTCTGCAGCATGCGGAGGGCGGCTTCCTGCTGCCATCCCAGGGCGCTCAGTTCCGTACCGCGCGGTGCCCGTACGGGGCGGGGTCCTGACATGGGGGATGCCTCCTCGCGTCTGTGACTCTCCTATTCACATCCTGTCCGTCTGAATACTCCTAGTCAACAGGTCGGGGCGGCTCCGAATCCGGACCGGCCGTCGACCGGCGGCCGCACGTGGCCCCGCGGCGGACGAGGACGGGCGGGAACGGCCGCGGACGGACGTCCGCCGGACACGTTCCGGCCGGTTCCGCGCCTCCACCTGCCGCCCTGTACACGGCCCGCCGCATGTACCTGTGGAAAATGCCAGAACTCCCACCAGGCGCGCACACGTTGCGTAGCCTCTCCATTACATCCGTACACCACGTCGGGAGGGGAGTCCGAGTTGCCCGGAATCGACGAGTGCCTGGTCGAGGTCATGAGGCTGCCCGGTGCCCGGGGTGCCGCGGTGGTCGACTGGACCAGCGGTCTCGCGCTCGGCACCGTCGGCGAGTCGCCCAACGGCGATCACGAGGCGACTGCCGCCGAGACGGCGGAGGTGGCGAGGATGGCCGCGGAACAACCGGTGTTCGCCCAGGCGGACGCGCCCACCGGCGCACCGGGCCCACCCGCCCCCGCCGTCGAGGACGTCATCGTCACCACGGCTCCCGGCTACCACATCCTCCGTTTCGTCCGGACGGACTTCGACAGCAGCGTCTTCCTCCACCTCTGGCTGGACCGCGCGGAAGGCAACCTCGCCCTGGCACGCATACGGCTCGGCGAGATGGCGGAGCGGCTGGTCCTGGCATGAGCCCCTCCGTCACCGCCCGGCCCGGCTTACCCGAACAGGCAACCCCTTCACCGATGTTGCAGCGGCTCGCGGCGGAGCGCGCGACCGGCGCGCTGATGCGCGACCGCGGCACCCTGTATCTGGCCGACGGCCAGGTCGTCCACGCGGAGAGCCCCGCGACCCCCGGAATCGACGTCCTGCTCACCGCGGGCGGGGCCCTGCGCTCCGAGGGCTGGTGGGACGCGGTCGCCCAGGCGGGTGCCGGACAGCGGGTCGGCCGTTACCTCGTGGACAGCGGCCGGGTCCCCGGCGGCGCGCTGGAGCTCTGCCACCTGGGCGCCCTGTACGACGCGGCCTTCTTCGCACTGGCCCCCACGCACACACCGGCCCGCTTCCGCTACGGGGTCTCGCACTGGATCGGCCCCGTCCGTCCCGTGCCCGTCCACTCCGTCCAGCGCGAGACGCTCCGGCGCCGGGAGCTCCTGGACCGGATCTGGCCGGACGCGCTCACCGACAGCGCGCCGCTCGCCCCGACCACCCACCGGGTGGACGCCCCGGTCCCCCCGCGCCAGCGCCGTGTCCTGGATCTGGTGAACGGCGAGCGCACGGCGACGGACATCGCCCAGGAGCTGGGCCGCTCGGCCTTCCACACCCTGGTCGACCTCCGCCGGCTGACCGCCGCCGGACTGGTCGAAGCGGTCCGCCCGGCCGCCGCCGGGTCCGCATCGGTGTCCGGGCGGAGCCGTATCGCGCTGCCCGAGGTCACGGCCGACCCCGACGTCGCCCTGTTGCGCCGGCTCAGAGACGCATTGGAGGCACTGTGATACGCGCGCTCAGACAGCGTGCCGGGAGGAGACAGCTGATGGTGCCCGAGGCAGAGGTACGGGATGTCCTCGACGAGCTCCAGCGGTTACGTGCCCGGGTTCCGCTCCTGACCGGCGCACTGGCCGCCAGCACCGACGGCCTGGTCGTCGCCCACGACACCCCGGGGATCGAAGCCGAGGGCGTCGCCGCGCTGACAGCCGCCGCGCTCGGTGTCTCGATCCGGATGGCCGACGCCACCGGACGAGGAGACTTCCGGGAACTCCTCGTCCGCGGCGAGAACGGCTACATCGCCACCTACGCGGCGGGCTCCTCCGCCGTCCTCACACTGCTGGCCGAGGACCGGATCAATGTGGGCCGCCTCCACCTCGAAGGACGCCGCGCGGGCGCACGCATCGGCGAAGTGGTGGACGCCGCGCAGTCCGGCGCCGACCGCCCCGTGCCGCCTCCACACACACAGCAGTCCCGGGCCCTGCCCCGCCGCACCACACCGGATCCCACGTGACACCCGAATCCGGCGACGCACCCGCCACGAGCGGACAGCGCACCGGCCGGCAGCGCACCACTCGGCAACGCACCACCCAGCAACGGACCGGCCACCGGGCCGGCCAGGGAAAGGAAACGAGCACTATGGGCAACACCGAAACGTCACTGAAGAACGCGATGGCGTCGATCGAGGGCACCGTCGGTGTCGCACTCGTCGACTACACCAGCGGCATGGCACTGGGCACACTCGGCGGAGGCAAGGAGTTCAACCTGGAGGTCGCGGCGGCCGGCAACACGGACGTCGTCCGGGCGAAGCTCCGGACCATGGAGCACCTGGGCATCAAGGATGAGATCGAGGACATCCTGATCACCCTCGGCACCCAGTACCACCTGATCAGGCTGCTCAAGACCCGTGGCGGCAACGGCCTGTTCCTCTACCTCGTGCTGGACGGCGGCAGAGCCAACCTCGCGATGGCGCGCCACCAGCTGCGGAAGATCGAAGCGGAACTGGAAGTCTGACCCGGAGTGCTCACCGGCGGTGACGCCGCGCCCGACGGGTGCGGCGTCACCCGCCATGGGTCCGGTCGTCCGGCAGGCCGCCATCCGCGTGCCCGTGGCGGCACGCTCCACCCGGTCATCATTTCGGCGACGGTGCGGCCCCGGCCGTCACGAGCCCGCCGGCACACGGCCGTACGTACGCGCTCGCGACCGCCGCGAGGAACGGCCCGACGGCACCGCCCCTCCCGGCCACCGCGACTGCGGCTACTCGACGAACAGCCCCCGCGCGGCGGCCCTCGCGTCGAACTCCTCGAGCCGGGCCTGTGCCTCGGGCAGTCCGTCGCACATGGCCTCCAGCAGCGCCCGCCCCAGCAGCATCGGCGCACACGCGGTGTCGAAGGCCAGCCCGGTCCCCACTGCGGCCGGGATCAGCAGATCGCTGTGGGCCGCCACCGGGGCGAACGCCGAGTCGGCCACGGTCACGACGGTCAGACCCTGCTCACGCGCGTATGCCAGCGCGTCCACGGCCTCACGCGGGTGCCGTGGAAGTGCGAAGCACATCAGGGCACTCGCGCCGGCCCGCCTGGCAGCGTCGATGCGGTCGTGCAGCATGCTGCCGCCCTCGTCGACGACCCGTACGTCCGGGTGCACCTTGGCCGCGAAGTATCCGAACCCCCGGGCCTGCGAGGACGCGGCCCGCAGCCCGAGGACGATCAGGGGCCTGGACCCGGCGAGCAGCCGCCCGGCCCGCTCCACCGGGGCCGGATCGGCGAGCAGGTCGGACAACTGCCGCAGATTCTCGATCTCGGCCCGCACCGCCTGCTGGTACTCGTTGAGACTGTCCTCCACACCGCCCCCGCCGGCCGTTCCGGCAGGCGTGACCTCCCGCAGGTGTCTGCGCAGCGCGGGGTACCCGTCGAAGCCGAGCGCCACGGCGAAGCGGGTGACGGACGGCTGGCTGACCCCGGCCAGCTCGGCCAGCTCCACACTCGACAGGAACGGGGCGTCGACGGCCCGCCGCACCATGGAGTGCGCGATCCGCCGCTGGGTGGGCGTGAGCCGCCGCCCCTCGAAGAGCCGCTGCAACCGCGCAGCCGGGCTGCTCCCGCTCATGCTGTCCCCTCCAGGGATCCGTCGGACTGTCGGACCGGTCCGACACCGAGAAATCCATTCAGCCAGCCGTCGGTCTGCATGTCCATATACAGCCCACGGTCCGGACACGGCCGCGGCCGGCGTGCCGGGCGGGTCCCTCGCATTGCGGGACCGCTCCCCTCTGCCGACCCTGGGATCATGATCCCAGCCAATACGAGAGGGCCGGGCGGCGTCATCGTCCGCTACGGCGACACCGATGCCGCGCACGTGCTGAGCGTCTACGCCGATCTGCGGTGCCCCTACTGCAAGCGCATGGAGCTGGGCCTCGGAGCCGTGATGGAGCGCGCCGCCGACGAGGGCAGATTCGCGGTGGACCACCATTTCGGCACGTTCATCGACGACTCCGCGGGCGGCAGCGGCTCCCTGGAGGCACTGGCCGCGCTGGGAGCCGCAGCCGACGAGGGACAGAAGCCGTTCATGCTCTTCCTGCGGGCGCTGTACGCCGATCAGCCCAGCGAGGACGTCGACGCCTTCGCCGACCGGGACTTCCTGCTGCGGCTGGCCGGCGAGGTCGAGGCCCTGCACACCGACGCCTTCCGGCAGAAGGTCATGGAGCGCACCTACCTGCCCTGGGCGGCCCAGGTGGCGGCGGCGTTCGAAACGAGCGGCGTACGGTCCACACCCACGGTCCTCATCGACCGGGTCCCGGTCCCCGTCATCAACTCCCTGGGTTACGCGGTCACGCCCGAGGCCTTCCTCGCCGAGGTGGCCGCCGGGTGAGGACCGGTCCGGCCGTCGGCCGTCAGGCCTTGCGCGCGACCCCGCTGAACATGGCCACCTCGTCCGGCAGGCCGTGGCCGTCCGGCTCGGCGCGCCACCGGCTGCACGAGACCACTCCGGGCTCGAGGAGTTCCAGACCGTCGAAGAACCGGGTGACGTCGGCGGGAGTCCGCTGTGTCAGCCTGGGCGTGCCGTTCTCGTTCCAGAACGCGACGGCCGCGTCCACGTCGGGCATCGACGGGTCGGTGATCGTGTGGGAGAGGACGAGGTGGCTCCCGGACGGCAGGGCGTCCATGAGCCGGCGGACGAGACCGTACGCCTCGTCGTCGTCCTCGATGAAGATGACCACGCCGAGCAGGACGAGTGCGACCGGCCGGCTGAGGTCCAGGGTCTTCGCCGCGTGCTCCAGGATGACGTCGACGTTGCGCAGGTCCTCGTCGAGGTAGTCGGTCCTGCCCTCCGGCGTACTGGTGAGCAGCGCGCGCGCATGGGCGAGCACCAGCGGGTCGTTGTCGACGTAGACGATGCGGGACTCCGGTGCCAGCCGCTGGGCGACCTCGTGGGTGTTGTCCGCCGTCGGCAGGCCGGTGCCTATGTCGAGGAACTGCCGGACCCCGAGGTCCGAGACCAGATGGCGCACCGCCCGCCCCAGGAACAGCCGGTCCGCCTGCGCGTAGTCGCCGATGCCCGGGTGCAGCGTACGTATGTGGTCACCGGCCGCCTGGTCGACCGGGTAGTTGTCCTTGCCGCCCAGCCAGTAGTTCCAGATCCGGGCGGTGTGCGGCTGCGACGTGTTGATCCGGTCCGCCTGTTCGGGCACTGGTCCTCCTGGTGGAGTTGAGCTGGCGCATCGTCAACACGCAGCCTACAGAGCTTTGTTGAGCCTCCCGGCCGGGCAGGGCAGGGCAGGCCGACACGGTGTACCGGCGGTTGTCAGAACACGACACGGGCCGCCGTCAGGGCGGCCTGGGCCCCCAGCTCGCCCTCCAGCTCCAAGCGGCCTCGCGCGGGCCGCCCCGACAGGTGCCTGGCGAAGTCGACCGCGTCCGCGTGGAGCGTGGCCGCGGGGGTGCCGATGCCCAGCAGACGGCGCCCGCCCGCCGGCCCGTGGAGGTCGATCTCCACCGCAGGACCCGTCCAGGCGAGGGCCAGGTCCAGCACCACCTGGTCCACGATCTCCCGGTCGTGCCCGTCGAGGACCGGCTCGGCCCCGGTGGCGTCCGCGAGGTCCATACGGTGCATCCAGGTGTCGCGGACCACGAGGACGTTGCCGAGGTAGTCCACCGAGTCGTCAGGCAGGGCCTTCGCCTCCGGATAGAGCAGGCTCAGCCGTGTCCTGCGCCGTACCGCCGCGGGCACGCGGCGCAGGGCGATCAGGCCCTGGGGCGCGAAGTGGGCCAGGGCTCCGATCAGTTCCCTCCCCGGGACGGCCTTCCGGTCCTCGATCTGGACCTCGTTGTGCCCGTCGAGCCGGCCGAGCCGCGGATGGGTCCGCGCGGCCCGCCGGATCCGGCGGACGGCGACCCAGGGGCGCGGCAGTTCCTCGTACTGGCCGACGGTATGGGCGAGCATGTCCCGGACCGTCCAGCCGGTGCAGACGGTCGGGCGTCGCCAGTCCTCGTCGGAGAGCTCACGGAACGTCGAGAGCGTCGCCCGCAGCTCCGCCTCGTTGACCCGGCGCGCCCTCACCCCGTACGTGCGGGGGATGGCACGGGCGGACGTGGTCGTGGTGGCCATGAGCGCCTCCCGTCTTCCGGCAACAACGCTACGCCGCCGGGGCACGGCCCGCCCTGCGCGGGAACCTCCGGAACAGGGGGGCTGACCCCACAACAGGGGGGCTAACCCCACTGACGCGGAAGCCCGGGGTTCGTAACGTGAAGCGCATGGAAGCCCGTGACCCTGAGCTCAGGCGAGAGCTGGACGCCACCCTGAAGGCCCGCAGCGAGCTGGGGCCGGAGTACGAGTCCGCGCTCATCGACTCGTTCCTGGAGAAGGTCGACCAGCGGCTGGCCGGGACGCACGGCCAAGGGGCGTACGACCGGCAGACGATGCGGCACCTCGCCGAACGACGGACGGCCGCCGCCCGGGGCGGTCAGCGGCCCGCCGGGCCGGCCGGGGCCTTCGGGGAGCGCTTCGGCTTCGCGGCCGTATCGCTGGTCCTGGCCATTCCCCTGTCCGCGATCGGCGTCGCGAACGCCGGGATCGACGGGCTCGTGGTGGCCTGGCTGGGAATCTTCGGCGTGAACGCCGTGCACGCCGCACGCGTGTGGCCGTGGACCCCGAGGAGGCGGACCTCACCCCACCGGGACGACTGAGAGGGACGGCAGCGGCGGGACCCTCCGCGCGCGTGGATGGTCGCGGGGACCGCCGCACCCCCGGTCACCCGGGGGGCGGGACGACGGCGGTCCCCGCGAGGGACGCGGTACCCGGGTCAGGGCCGGATGTCGCGTCCGGGCGACGGTGGAGGTCCGGGAGCCGCTCCGTAGTCCGTGTCGCCGTATGTGGTGCCAGCGGGTTTCCCTGCCGACACCCATTACTCTGCCGGAGCCGTGTTAAGCCGGTGCTGCGTCGACGTGTCGCGCTCGTACCGTTTTCACGAAGCCCCGGGAACCGCGCTCACTGCTTCGGGGCGGCGTCCCTCGCCAGGAAGGCCAGCAGGTCCTGCCTGCTCACGACGCCCGTGGGCTTGCCCTCGACGAGGACGATCGCCGCGTCGGCACCGTTCGTGCCGCCGAGCACGGCCATCAGGTCCTCGACCGGCTCCCCCGAGCCGACCTGCGGCAGCGGGGCCGACATGTGCTTCTCCAGCGGGTCGGTCAGTGTGGCCCGCCGGGTGAACAGCGCGTCCAGGAGTTCACGCTCCACGACGGAGCCGATGACCTCGGCGGCCATCACGTCGGGGTGCCCGGCGCCCGGCTTCACGATCGGCATCTGGGAGACGCCGTACTCCCGCAGGACGTCGATGGCCTCGCCGACCGTCTCCTCGGGGTGCATGTGGACGAGGGAGGGCAGCGGCCCCTCCTTGAAGTCGAGGACGGCGCCGACCCGCGCGGACGGGCCGGTGTCCTCGAGGAAGCCGTAGTCGGCCATCCACTCGTCGTTGAAGATCTTGCTCATGTAGCCGCGGCCGCTGTCCGGCAGCAGGACGACCACCACGTCGTCGGGGCCGAGGCGCTTGGCGACCTCGAGGGCCGCGACGACCGCCATGCCGCAGGAACCGCCGACGAGCAGCCCTTCCTCCTTGGCGAGGCGGCGGGTCATCTGGAAGGAGTCCTTGTCCGAGACCGCGACGATCTCGTCCGTGACCGTACGGTCGTAGGCGCTCGGCCAGAAGTCCTCGCCGACCCCCTCCACGAGGTACGGGCGTCCGGATCCGCCGGAGTAGACGGAACCCTCCGGATCCGCGCCGACGACCTGTACGCGGTTCTCGCTGGCCTCCTTGAGGTAGCGGCCCGTACCGCTGATCGTGCCGCCCGTGCCGACGCCGGTGACGAAGTGGGTGATCCGCCCCTCCGTCTGCTCCCAGAGCTCGGGACCCGTCGTCTCGTAGTGCGAGCGCGGGTTGTTGGGGTTGGAGTACTGGTCGGGCTTCCAGGCCCCCGGCGTCTCGCGGACCAGGCGGTCGGAGACGTTGTAGTACGAGTCCGGGTGATCCGGGTCAACGGCCGTCGGGCAGACGACGACCTCCGCCCCGTACGCGCGCAGCACGTTGATCTTGTCCGTGGACACCTTGTCGGGGCAGACGAAGATGCACTTGTAGCCCTTCTGCTGGGCGACGATGGCGAGGCCGACGCCCGTGTTGCCGCTGGTCGGCTCCACGATCGTGCCGCCGGGCAGGAGCTCACCGCTCTCCTCGGCCGCCTCGATCATGCGCAGCGCGATGCGGTCCTTGACCGACCCGCCGGGGTTGAAGTACTCGACCTTGGCCAGGACCGTCGCCTGAATGCCTGCCGACACATTGCGCAGCCTGACCAGCGGGGTGTTGCCGACAAGACTGATCATCGAATCGTGGAATTGCACCGTGTACTCCGGGGTCTCCGAGATGGTCAGGCAAGAGTATGCGTACGGGCAGGAGATTGGACGAAGCGATTGAGTAACGCCCTCCACGGGGCAGGTAGTGCTGTGTACGGCTGTGCGGCACGGAGGAGGTGGACCGGACTGTGTCGAGAGCGAGGGTGGCACGGCGGATCGCGGCGGGCGCGGCCTACGGGGGCGGCAGCGTCGGACTGATCGGGGCCGCGACCGTGGGTCTGGTGATGGCCGAGGTGCAGTTGGCGAAACGGCAGGTGGGCGGTGGCAAGGCACCGGTCCCGCCGAGCGCCGACGGACGGTACGGGGTGGCCTTCGCCGGCCCCTCGCACCCGCTGCGCTTCGTGATGCTGGGTGACTCCACGGCGGCGGGCCAGGGGGTGCGCAGGGCCGGTCAGACGCCGGGGGCACTGCTGGCGTCCGGGCTGGCCGCGGTCGCCGAGCGGCCGGTGGATCTTCGGAACGTGGCCCTGCCCGGTGCCCGGTCGGACGACCTGGAGCGGCAGGTGTCCCTGGTGGTGGCGGATCCCTCGGGGGTGCCGGACGTCTGCGTGATCATGATCGGTGCGAACGACGTGACCCACCGGATGCCCGCGACGCTGTCGGTGCGCTGCCTGAGCACGGCCGTACGGAGGCTGCGCACGGCCGGCGCGGAGGTGGTCGTCGGCACCTGCCCGGACCTGGGCACGATCGAGCCGGTGTACCAGCCGTTGCGGTGGCTCGCCAGGCGG
This sequence comes from Streptomyces sp. NPDC005752, assembly GCF_040630715.1. Taxonomy (NCBI): domain Bacteria; kingdom Bacillati; phylum Actinomycetota; class Actinomycetes; order Kitasatosporales; family Streptomycetaceae; genus Streptomyces; species Streptomyces sp. NPDC005752. The sequence continues at coordinate 52,735 of NZ_JBEXYB010000010.1, forward strand.
GTGAGCCGGCAGCTGGCCGCGGCCCAGACGATCGGCGCGGTGGAACAGGGCGGACGGACGGTCTCGCTGGGTGATCTGCTCGGCCCCGAGTTCGAGGCGAACCCCCGGGAGCTCTTCGGCCCCGACAACTACCACCCGTCGGCCGAGGGGTACGCGACCGCCTCGATGGCGATGCTGCCGACCCTGTGCGCATCCCTCGGCCTGTGGCCGGAGTCCGACCGGCTGGACGGCTCGCGCCACGAGGGCATGCTGCCTGTCGCGAAGGCGGCCTCCAGGGCGGCGCGGGAGGCGGGCACCGAGGTGACGGCGGCACGCGCACCATGGGCCCTGCTCAAGCACCGCAGGCGCCGGCGCCTGCCCGCCCACACGGAACCGGTGCCGCACGAGGACGGGGGGACGGGCACGGACGACGGGCCGCCGCGCGGACACGGGTCCGGGGCGACGGGCATGACCGCGGCGTTCCTCCGCCGGAGGAACAATGCGGGCGACTGAGCGGTTGCTTAGAAAAGAGGTCCGCATCACATCGCCTGTCGGGTGACCTCAGCTATACGTCCGGGTAACTTCCAAGGCAGCCCAGCCTTTCCTGCCTTCCAGCCCTCATGGAGCCGCGTGATGCCCGAAGCCGTGATCGTCTCTGCTGCCCGTTCGCCGATCGGCCGGGCCTTCAAGGGGTCCCTCAAGGACCTGCGCTCGGACGACCTGACCGCGACCATCATCCAGACCGCGCTGGCCAAGGTCCCCGAGCTCGACCCCAGGGACATCGACGACCTGATGCTCGGCTGCGGCCTCCCCGGCGGCGAGCAGGGCAACAACCTGGGCCGCATCATCGCCGTACAGATGGGCATGGACCACCTGCCCGGTTGCACGGTCACGCGTTACTGCTCGTCCTCGCTCCAGACCAGCCGCATGGCGCTGCACGCCATCAAGGCCGGAGAGGGCGACGTGTTCATCTCCGCCGGTGTCGAGATGGTGTCCCGGTTCGCGAAGGGCAACTCCGACAGCCTGCCGGACACGCACAACCCGCTCTTCGCCGACGCCGAGGCCCGCACGGCGGCCCGCGCCGAGGAGTCCGGGACGAGCTGGACCGACCCGCGCGAGGAGGGCCTGGTCCCCGACGCGTACATCTCGATGGGGCAGACCGCCGAGAACCTCGCCCGGATCAAGGGCGTCACCCGCCAGGACATGGACGAGTTCGGCGTGCGGTCGCAGAACCTCGCCGAGGAAGCCCTCAAGAACGGCTTCTGGGAGCGCGAGATCACTCCCGTGACCACGCCGGACGGCACGGTCGTCTCGAAGGACGACGGCCCCCGCGCGGGCGTCACCCTGGAGGGCGTGCAGGGCCTGAAGCCCGCGTTCCGCCCCGACGGACTCGTCACCGCGGCCAACTGCTGTCCGCTCAACGACGGCGCCGCCGCGCTCGTGATCATGTCGGACACCAAGGCGCGCGAGCTGGGCCTGACCCCGCTGGCCCGGATCGTCTCGACCGGCGTCTCCGGCCTGTCCCCCGAGATCATGGGCTACGGGCCGGTCGAGGCCAGCAAGCAGGCGCTGAAGCGCGCCGGGCTGACCGTCGACGACATCGATCTGGCCGAGATCAACGAGGCGTTCGCCGCCCAGGTCATCCCGTCCTACCGGGACCTCGGCCTGCCGCTCGACAAGGTCAACGTCAACGGCGGCGCGATCGCCGTGGGCCACCCCTTCGGCATGACCGGCGCCCGCATCACCGGCACGCTGATCAACAGCCTGGAGTTCCACGACAAGCAGTTCGGCCTCGAGACGATGTGCGTGGGCGGTGGCCAGGGCATGGCCATGGTCATCGAGCGGCTGAGCTGAGCCGGAGCGGAGGGTAGGGGTCGTCCGAGGAACGAGGGCGGCACCTGCCCGCAGCGGAGGCGAAGCCCAGCGCGACCATCAGCACGGAGCGGCTGAGCTGAGCCGGAGCGGAGCGTGGGGGACCCCCGGCCGAAGGCCGGGGCGGACCGCCCGGAGCGGACGCGCTTCCGGGCGCCTGCGCCCGCCCCGCCCTCCCGCGCGAGGGCCCGCTCGAACCGGCCCGAGGTCCGATCGTGACCGAATCTCCCCCAGGATGTGATCTGCATCCCGGGGGAGAGTCGTTTTCGCAGGTCACACCAGCCACAGGACTAAACACCGGGCCCAAAGTCCTGTCCAATTCGTGACGTAATGCACTGACAGCAGGTGTCGGCACAGGACAAGCTGATGTAGGAAGTCGGGGGTGTCGATTGAAACCGGGAGTATGTCAGTGAGCGCCATGCCGTTTGCCCTGTTGCTGACCACCGCCGCTGCCACGGCCGTCGGCGCCGCCGCTCTGCACGCTGTTCACGGGCTGCGCAAGCAGGTCACAGCCCTGCGCACGGAGCTGGCGGAAGGACGAAGCCTTCTCGCGACCGTGCCCGAACAGCAGAACCGGAACTCCGGCACACCCGCCGAGGAGATACGCGCGGCGGTCGCCGACGCACTCGCCGAGGAGCGGGAGCGTGAACTCGCCGAGGCCCGCGCCTTCTGGGCGGCCCAGGAGGCGCGCGACGCCGCCGACGCCCCGTCACTGCTGGGCGGGCTCGGCGAAGACGTCCCGTTCTTCATGCCCCGGCAGGCGGACTTCGCCGGCCTGGAGGCGATGGACCTCGAAGCCACCGAGGCCCTGGACGAGCTGGCCGAGCTCACCGACATGCCCGAGGTGGTCGAGTACGCGGAGTTCGCCGAGGACTCCCCCGAGCTGGCCGCGGCCCGTCGCCGCCACCCGTCGCACCCGGACTTCGTCCCCGTACAGACACCCGTGGTCACCGACCATGAGCGTACCGTGAACCGGCTGGAGCGGCTCGCCGATACCGCTACGGAACTCACGGACGTGCGCCCCGGCCCCCTTGGGACGCTCGATGTGTACGTCTTCGCCGACGGCACCACACTCTGCATGACCCCGGGCCACCGGGAGACCGCCGAGCGGCTCGCCGACTCGCTGCGCTCCGGTGAACAGCCGGTACTGCTGGGCGGTTCCGGGGTCTCCGGCGCCTACGCGCTGACGTTCTCGTGCGGCAGGGAGAACGTCTACATCCTCGCCGACCGCGTCATCGCCTCGTTCTAGCGCGGCCCGGGTGCGAACGCCCGCCCCGCCGCCTCCTCGACACGAAGCACGGCCTCGTCCAGCTCCTGGGACGAGGCCGTTTCCAGTGCCACGGCCAGGTCCCGGCCCGCGACCGCGAGCTGGTCACCGACGGCGAATATCCCGACGTCCGGCATGATCCTCGGCTCCCGGTCCGGCGCTTCGGCGCGCTGGGCCCGGGCGGACAGCTCCCTGGCCGTCACCAGCGCCTCCGCGGCCACGCCGCGCTGCAGCCGGCTCTGCGGGGTGCTCCGCAGGCGGTCGGCGAATCGGTCCACGGCAGTGATCAGGGGAGTCGTATCGAGCACGCCGTGACCCTACGCGCCCCCACCGGATGGTTGCCAACGCCGCGGCGCTCGGGCACGGTGTCGGGAAGGAAAAGCAACGCGTACTGCGTCGGAGGCGCCGATGTCCCAAGTCTTCTCCGAAGAAACCCATCGCAACCTGCTCTCCCGTATCCCCCACTGCACCGGTCGCGACATCGCGGACTGGCTCCGCACCGTCGACGAAGGTCCCTCTCTCTTCCGCTTCGAGGAGAAGGTCAGCTGGCTGCGGAGCGAACACGACCTCACCTACGGCCACGCCAAGGCGATCATCCACGAGTACGACCTGAGACGGGCCGCCCGCAAGCTCGCCTGAGGCACGGCAACCTCCCCGCGACATGCGGAACGGCCCGCAGGCAGGGCCTGCGGGCCGTTCCGTCGTCGTCGCGCCTACGGGGTCAGTCGTCCCCGTTGAGGATGGAGAGCAGACGCAGCATCTCCAGGTAGATCCACACCAGGGTCAGGGTGAGGCCGAAGGCCGCCAGCCATGCCTCCTCGCGCGGTGCGCCGAAGTTGACGCCGTCCTCGACCTGCTTGAAGTCCAGGGCCAGGAAGCACGCGCCGAGGATGATGCCGATGACTCCGAAGAGGATGCCGAGGCCGCCGCTGCGGAAGCCCAGGCCGTCACCGCCGCCGAACACGGAGAACAGCAGGTTGACCATCATCAGGAGCACGAAGCCCATGGCCGCGGCCATCACGAAGCCGTAGAAACGGCGCGTGACACGGATCCAGCGCATCTTGTACGCGATGAGGACGCCGGCGAAGACACACATGGTGCCCATCACGGCCTGCATCACCGTGCCGGGGCTGATGTAGGTGCTGACCGCGCTGGAGATCACTCCGAGGAAGACACCCTCGAAGGCCGCGTACGCGAGGATGACCGCCGGCGAGGCCTTGCGCTTGAACGACTGGACCATCGCGAGGACGAACGCCACCAGGGCGGCGCCGATGGCGATGCCGTACGACGTGCCGAGATTGGCCTCGTCGACCGGCAGCAGTGCCCAGGAGAGCGCCGCGGTGAGCACCACGGTGCCCAGCGTCATCGCCGTGCGCGTGACGACGTCGTCGATCGTCATCGCCCCGGAGCGCGCCGGCGCCTGCGGGGCGCCGTACTGGGTGTCCTGCTGGGCGTAGGGGTTCGTGGCGTACGGGTTGGCGGCGGTGCCCTGCGCGTACGGGTTGGCACCCGCTGCGGGGGCCCCGGCCTGCGGCACCGCGTTGAAGCCCGCGTGGCCGTTGTCGCGGCTGAACCCCCGTCGCGAGAAGACCGGGTTGCTGCTCCTCATTTCACTCCTCCATGGCCACCGTGCGCGGCCTTGCGTCAAGAGTAATGGGTAGGCAAAACAATCACCCTAGTGCCAGAGGAGGATCTTTGCGGAAGCCGGAGGCCCCGGCGCCTCCGGCACGGGTACGGAACCCTCGTACCCCCGGGGCGGCCCGGTGAAAAGCGGGCCGGGCCGCCGGAAGCGGGCCGGCGCACGGCAGGACCTCGTCACCCACCGTGTTCGCCCCATGAATAAAATCGCATCCCGGAACGGCTTCCGTTCCTCCGGACCTCACGCACCCACGCCCCTGCGAGCGCGTGCCCGGAGCCGGACTCGAACCGGCACGCCCCCGAGGAGGCAGCGAGGTTTAAGCTCGCCGTGTCTGCATTCCACCACCCGGGCGTGGGCGCGCGGCTCCGCGTTTGGCACATGACCCTATCCGTGGGTCTCCCTCCAACAGCGGAACATCCACTCGATGTTGTCTTATTTTATTGATCGTGTGAGGGTCCGTCAGACACCTGCCACCGCATCAGCACAAGCCCTGCCCGGCCGAGGGGGACGAACCCCGGCAAACGGGAATGACGGAAACTCGACGCACCGGTACGGTCCCCCGCGCCATGGGTCGCGCCACCGCCCGCCAGGACCCCGCCACCTCATCCGTCGACGGTGTCGTTGACGCAGCGCAGGACGGGCCGTGAGCCCAGCGCCCCGGGGTCCTTCAACACCGCGCCCGTGACGTGGAAGGCGGCGCTCTCGCCGGGCAGCAGGGTGACGAGCATGTCGTCGACCTCCGCCGCGGGATCCAGCCGGTCGGGGAAGAGCGCGAGGTCGCGCAGCAGCGTCCGCGCGGTCACCGTGACCCGGTAGCCGATCCCGGATTCGTCACCCTGGGTGACTGCGACGTCGTACCGCGCCGGCGGCAGCGCGAGACGGGTGTCCTCCTCGTAGAACTCGACCGTCCGCAGCTCGCCCAGTTCCGCCACCAGCACCTCGCGGGTGCTCTGTTCCGGCACGGCCACCGAGGCCGGCAGGGGCACACGGGTGACGCCGCGGGCGGCGGTGCCCACCGCGACCGTCTCCTCGGCCAGGACGGCACCGTCCAGGGAGCGCCGGGTCAGCCGCAGGGTGCCCTCCCAGAGGCGGGCGGAGTCGTTCACCAGGTGCAGGGCACCGTCCCGTACGGCCATGAGCCGGTCCGCGTACGCCCTGCGCAGGGCGTACCACAGCGGCTTGCGGCGGCCGTCGCCGTCCACCGCCGACCAGGACACGACCGGCCAGCAGTCGTTGAGCTGCCAGACGACCGAGCCCGTGCAGTACGGGCTGTGCGAGCGGAAGTGGCGGATGCCGAAGGCGACCGCGCGGGCCTGGTTCAGCTGGGTGAGCCAGTGCCAGTCGTCGAAGGACGCGGGCTGCGGGAGATGGTCGCCCAGGCCGCGCAGCAGCTTCGCGTCGCCGTCCTGCGCCTTCTGGTGATGGGAGATCAGCGGGGCGTCCCGGCGCAGCGGACCGCTGACGGCTCGGCGCAGGGTGGCATACGCGGGCGGGCCCTGGAAGCCGAACTCCGCCACGAAGCGGTGCGCGGTGTCGGCGTAGTGCGTGTAGTCGACCCGGTTCCACACCTCCCACAGGTGGACCGTGCCCAGGGCGGGGTCGTTCGGGGGCAGCTCCGGGGAACCGGAGTAGGGCGACCCCGGCCAGTAGGGACGGGTGGGGTCGGTCTCGGCACACAGTGCGGGCAGGAGTTCGTGGTAGTAGCCGTGGCCCCAGGTGCGGCCCTCCAGCTTGTCCTGCCACCCCCAGTCGGCGTGGCCCTCCAGGTTCTCGTTGTTGCCGCACCACAGCACCAGAGAGGGGTGCGGGGCGAGCCGGACGAGGTTCTCGCGGGCCTCGGCGGCCACCTCGTCGTACAGCGGCTGTTCCTCCGGGTAGGCGGCGCAGGCGAACGGGAAGTCCTGCCAGACCAGCAGCCCCTTCTCGTCGCACAGCTCGTAGAAGTCGTCGCTCTCGTAGAGGCCGCCGCCCCAGACGCGGACCAGGTTGACGCCCGCGGCGACCGCCTGGTCGAGACGGTCGGAGATCCGCTGCCGGGTGACCCGCGCCGGGAAGCAGTCGTCGGGGATCCAGTTCACCCCGCGTACGAAGACGGGCTCGTCGTTGACGGAGACGCGGAACGCCTCGCGCTCCAGGCCGACGCCCCGGAAGCCCGTCCTGCCGTTCCACGCGTCGTCACCGAGGCGGACGGTGACGTCGTACAGCGGCTGCTCGCCGTGGCTGTGCGGCCACCAGCGCGCGGCTCCGGGCACGGAGAGGGCGACGGCGGCGCGGTCCGCACCGGCCGGGACGGTGAACACGGCCCGTTCGCCGGCCACCTCCACCGAAGCCTCCAGGGGTCCGCCCCCTGACCGGTCGGCGTCGAGGGTCAGCGAGAGGCGCGGCACCCCGTCCCCGTCGAGGTCGGCGAGGACCTTCACCCCGGCGATGCGCGGACCCGTCCAGGACTCCAGCGCGACCGGGCGCCAGATGCCGGAGGTGACCAGAGTGGGGCCCCAGTCCCAGCCGAAGTTGCAGGCCATCTTCCGGATGAAGGCGTACGGCTCGGCGTAGGCGCCGGGCCGGTCGCCGAGCTTGTCCCGCAGTGCCTCGGCATAGGTGTACGGGGCGGTGAAGCGTACGACGAGGGTGTTGGGGCCCTCGCGCAGCAGCGGCCGTACGGGGAAGCGGTAGCCGCGGTGCTGGTTGGCGGTGGAGCCGACCTCGGTGCCGTTGAGCAGGACCGTGGCGACGGTGTCGAGGCCGTCGAAGCACAGGTCGGTGAACTCGTTCCCGTCGTCCGCCCACGTGAAGTCGGTGCGGTACGTCCAGTCGGTGCGGCCGATCCAGCCGAGCCGGGTCTCGTTGTCGTCGAGGTAGGGGTCGTCGATCAGTCCGGCTGCCAGCAGGTCGGTGTGGACACAGCCGGGCACGTCCGCGGGGACGCCGCCCGTGGGGAGAGCCGGCGGTACGGGGCCGTCGGCGGTGAGCGTCCAGCCGTCGTGGAGGGGCAGGTGGCGAGGGGTCACGCGGGGGTCCTTCCGCAGTCGGGGAGTCCGGCGCAGGCGACGAAGTGGTCGGGCTCGGTCTCGTACAGGTCGGTGTCCCGCGCCCCGCCCTCGTGGAAGGCGCAGGCCTCCACGGGTACGGCGGAGGTCCAGGGCTGGTTCAGCCGGGGCACCGCGGCCAGGAGCGTGCGGGTGTAGGGGTGGAGGGGGTTGCCGAAGACCTTCTGCGTGTCGCCGCGTTCGACGACACGGCCGCCGCGCAGCACCACCGTCCTCTCGGCGAGGTAGGTGCCGAGCGAGAGGTCGTGGGTGATGTAGAGGACGCCGAGGCCGCGTTCCTTGAGGCCGGCGAGGAGGTTGAGCACGTCGATGCGGGTGGAGGCGTCGAGCATGCTGGTGATCTCGTCGGCGACCAGGAAGCGCAGGTCGAGCAGGAGGGCGCGGGCGATGAGCAGGCGCTGGAGCTGTCCGCCGCTGAGCTGGTGCGGGTAGCGGCCGAGCACCTGCCCGGGGTCCAGGCGCACGTCGCGCACCGCCGCCTCCACGCGCTCGGCCCAGTCCTTGTCGGAGACGCCCGGGTGGTAGGCGCGGCGGACGAGTGCGAAGACGCGGTCGGCCTTGAAGACGGGGTTGTAGCAGCTGAACGGGTCCTGGAAGACGCCCTGGACCCGGCGGTAGAAGTCCTTGCCCGGCCGGACCCGCTCGCCGTCCAGGGTGAGGCTGCCCGCGCTGACGTGGGTGAGCCCCAGGACCATGCGGCCGATGGTGGACTTGCCGCTGCCGCTCTCGCCGATGAGCGAGACGAGTTCGCCGGGAGCCACCTCGAAGGACACCCGGTCCACGGCGGTGACGGAGCCGCCGCCGAAGGCGCCGGCCCGGAAGGTCTTGGTGACACGGTCGAGGGTCAGCATCAGGCCGCCTTCCAGCATGCGACGGTGTGGCGGGGGGCTACCTCGACGACCGGCGGTTCCTCGGCGCACCCGCTGTCGGCGATCGGGCAGCGGTCACGGAAGCGGCAGCCCGCCGGAGGGTTCAGCAGAGAGGGCGGGGAGCCCTGGATGCCGCTGAGCGGCTTGTCCTTGTGACGGGCGCCCACCTGGGGCAGCGAGCCGATCAGCATCTTCGTGTACGGGTGGCGGGGTCCGGTCGTGAGCGCCTTCGTGGGGGCCTTCTCGGCGAGCTTGCCCGCGTACATCACCATGATCGAGTCGGCGATGTGCGAGGTCAGTCCGAGGTCGTGGGTCACGAAGATCATGCTGGTGACCAGGCCCTTGTCGCGGAGCCCCGTGAGGGCGCCCACGACGGCCTGCTGGTTGGAGACGTCAAGGGCCGAGGTGACCTCGTCGGCGACGAGGACGGACGGGTCGAGCAGCGTGGAGATCACCATGACGGTGCGCTGCTTCATGCCTCCGGACAGCTCGATCGGGTAGCGGTCCAGGACGTCGGGTTCCAGGCCGACCAGGGCGAGCCGCCGGTGGAGTTCGTCCGTGTCGACGGCGACGCCGCGTGAGGCGAGGAGCTCGCGGATCATGCGGCCGATGCGGCGGGTCGGGTTGAGCGCGCTCATGGAGTACTGCGGGACGAGCGAGATCTTGTGGAAGCGGTAGGCGTTCATGGCACGGTCGTCGGACAGCGGCAGTTCGTCGCCGTCCAGCGTCACCGTGCCGCCCGCGTGCCTCATCCGGCCGTCGAGCCGGATGAGGGACTTGCCCAGGGTCGTCTTGCCGCAGCCGGACTCGCCCGCCAGGCCGAGGATCTCGCCGTCCGCCAGGTCGAAGCCGACGCCGTCCAGGGCCCGGACCTCGCCGCGCAGCGTGCGGTAGTGGACCCGCAGGTCGTTGACGGTCAGGGTCATGTCCTCAGGACTCCCTCAGCTTCGGGTTGAAGACCTCGTCGAGGCCCACGTTGGCCACGTAGAGCGCGCCGACGATCGCGGTGATCCCGGCGCCCGGCGGGACGAACCACCACCACATGCCGAGTTGGAGCGCGCTCCACTGCTGGGCGCTCTGCAGCATCAGCCCGAGCGAGACGCCCTCGGTCGGGCCGAGTCCGATGAAGTCGAGCGAGGAGGCGATGAGGATGGACCCGCCGAAGAGCAGGATGAACATCATGAAGAGGTACGAGCTCATGTTGGGCGCGATCTCGCGGAAGACGATCCGCCAGGTGCCGCTGCCGCTGAGCCGGGCCAGGTCCACGAACTCCCGTGTGCGCAGCGAGAAGGTCTGCGCGCGGATCGCGCGGGCCGCCCAGGGCCACGAGGTCAGGCCGATGAACAGGCCCTGCACGGCGACGCTGCGCACCCCCATGTAGGCGTTGATGATCAGGAGGACGGCGAGGGCGGGGATCACCAGGACGACGTTGGTGAGCATGTTGAGGATCTCGTCGGTGACGCCGCCCCGGTAGCCGGCGAGGAAGCCGACGAGCATGGCGATGACGGCGGCGATGGCCCCGCCGACGACGCCCACCAGGAAGGTCGCGCGCAGCCCGTGGACGAACTGCGCGTACACGTCCTGCCCGAAGGTGGTGGTGCCCATCCAGTACGTCCCGTCGGGGGCGGCCGCCTGCGGTCCGACGTACTCGTTGGGGGTGCCGCTGTCGAGCAGCACCGGGCCGACGACGCCGACCGCGAGCAGGATCGCGACCAGGCTCACCCCGATGATCAGCTTGGGGTTGCGGACCGCGTAGTGCAGCGACTCGCGGCCGGGCTTCGCCACGGGTGCCTCGGCGGAGGGGGCCTCGGGCGCCGGGTCGGGCAGTGTGCTCATGATGTGCCTCCTGCCATGCCCGTACGGGTGCGGGGGTCGACGACGACGTACACGATGTCGATGAGGAAGTTGGCGATCAGTACGCCGATGACGATGAACAGGAACGCGCCCTGGAGCAGGAAGAAGTCCTGGTTCTGGATCGCGGCCAGGATCAGTGAGCCGAGCCCCGGGTAGGCGAACACGATCTCGGTGACGAGCGCACCGGCGACCAGCACGCCCAGTTGCAGGGCGAGCCCGGTGATCTGGGGCAGGACGGCGTTGCGGAAGGCGTAGCGGCGGATGAGCCGCTGGGGTGCTCCGAGGGCCGACAGGTACGACGCGTAGTCGGACTCCAGCTCGTAGATGATCATGTTCCGCATGCCGATGGCCCAGCCGCCGAGCGCGACGAGGAAGAGCGAGAGGAACGGCAGCACCCAGTGGTGCAGGGCGTCCAGCACGAAGGCGGCGCTCCAGCCGGGCTGGATGTCCAGGCTGTAGCCGCCGGATATGGGGAACCAGCCGGCCTCGGCGCCCAGCGCCCACGCGAGGATGACGGCGATCCACATGTACGGCATGGCGGTCAGCAGGTATCCGGCCGGCAGCACGGTGTTGTCCAGGACCTTGCGGCGGGCGGACAGCGCGCCGATCCAGTTGCCCACGAACCAGCTGAGCAGGACTGCGGGGATCATCAGGCCGAGGGTGTACGGGAGCGCGTCGAGCAGGACGTCACCGACGGGCGTGGGAAAGACGAAGATGGAGATCCCGAAGTCGCCCTGGAGGAGCGCACCCCAGAAGTGGAGGTACTGCTGCCACAGGGGTTCGTCGAAGCCGAACAGGTTGTTGTAGTAGCTGCGCATCGCCTCGGCGGCCTCCGGCTGCGAGACGCGGGCCCGGGCGACCATGGCGGAGACCGGGTCACCGGGCATGAAGCGCGGGATCATCCAGTTGACGGTGACGGCGACGACGAACGTCAGCGCGTAGACGAGAAGTTTGCGGGCGAAATAGCGGCGCAAGAGGGCTCCCCTGGTGGAGAGCCCCGCCGTGCGCGCACGGTCAGGTGGTGCGCGCACGGCGGGGCAGTCATGGAGTCGGCGACGTCACTTGGCGGGCTTCAGCTGCGTGAGCGTCTCGAAGCCGCCCATCTCCAGCCAGTTGCGCCACAGGGCCGGTGCGGTCTTCGGCGCACCGGCGGCGTCAGACGGCCAGTTCTTCCAGGCCCCCGTGGTGGACTGCGACCACAGGCCGTTGTACCAGAGCGGGATGATGGGCATCTCGGTCAGCTGGATGTCCTGGATCTTCGAGACGGCGGCCTTCATGCCCGCTGTGTCGTCGGTCTTCACCCCGCCCAGCTCCTGGACCAGCTTCCAGGCCTCCGCGTTCTCGTACCGCCCGAAGTTGACCGTGTTCTGCTGCTTCTGGACCGGCATCTGGAAGATGTAGTCGTAGTACGTCCAGGGAGTGTTGGACAGCTGGCGCTCGTTGTTGATGACGAGGTCGAAGTCCCCCTTGCCGCGCTGCTCGTTGAGGGCGTTCTGGTCGGGGAACTCGGTGGTGACCTTGATGCCGGCGTCCTCGGCGCCGGCGGCGACGACCTTGGCCGCCTCCATCCAGTCGGTCCAGCCCGAGGGCACCGCCAGCTTCAGACTGAGGGCGGAACCGTCCTTGTTCTCGACGAAGCCGTCGCCGTCCGCGTCCTCGTAGCCGGCGTCCGCGAGCTCCTTCTTCGCCGCCGCGGCGTCGTGCGTGAAGCCCTTCTCCGCAATGAGGGCCTTGTCCTCGAACTGCTCCCACTGCGGCAGCAGACCGGTCGGGGAGGCCGGCTTCACCAGGTCGCCGTAGACACCCTTGACGATCTTCCCGGTGTCGACGGACGCGGCGAGCGCCCGGCGGAAGGCGGCGTCGCCCATCGGCTTCCTGGTGGTGTTGGGCACCAGCCAGGCGGTGTTGGCGGAGAGCATGTACGGGGCCTCGTCGTAGTACGACACGACCTTCTTGCTCTTGACCAGCGAGGAGGCGCCGGGCAGGAAGTTGTTGCTGAGGTCCAGCTGGCCCTGACCGAGCTGGCCGATGACCACCTCGTTGCTCGGGTTGGAGACGTCGACGATGTACCGCGGGGCCGGCGTCATGCTCAGCGCCTTCGTACCCCACCAGTCGTCGCGGCGCTCCCACACGACGCGGTCCTGGGTCTTGCTCTTCAGCCTGTACGCACCGGTTCCGACGGGCTTGTCGTTGACGCCGTTGAGGATGTCCTCGTCCGTGCGCGAGCCCCAGACGTGCTCCGGGACGACCGGCTGGCCGTAGAGGGTGTAGTCCCACTCCTGGTAGCGGGCCTCCTTGAAGGTGAAGCGGACCGTGGAGTCGTCCACGGCCTTCGCGTCGGACAGCCAGCTCCACAGTGAGTGGAAGGCGGACGCCTCGATCTTGCCGAGGCCGTAGGAGTACGCCACGTCCTTCGCGGTCAGCGGCTTGCCGTCGGCCCAGGTGATCCCCTGGCGCAGCTTCACCTCGTACGTCCTGTCCCCGGTCCAGCCGCCCGACTCGGCGAGCCAGGGCGTCAGCTTGCCCTCGTTCGGGTCGAAGTGGAACAGGGTCTCGTAGACCAGTCCCTTGGTGCCGGTCGCGTGGTCCCAGTTGCGCAGCGGGTTGTAGTTGGCCGGAGGCCCCCACTGGGTGCCGGTCGTGTAGAGCGTCTCGTCGCGCGGCAGCGAGCCGCCCTTGCCGGCCGGGCCGCCGGTGCCGCCCGCCCCGGAGCCGCCCCCCGTGCACGCGGTCGCGGCGAGCGTGAACACGGCGAGCGCGGTCGTGACCCGCAGCCGGGTACGCGTACCCATAACCCCTCCTTTTCCCCCGCCGTCCCTGCCGAGCGGAGTTACTGAACCGGGTAAGTGCCGTGAAGGTATGGGGGCCCCGCAGGAGTGTCAAGGGTGCGGGAGCGCTCCCACTGCGCTTTTTCCAGAGACTTCCGAAGAGGTCTGGACCGCCGAGGGGAAGACGGAGGTCAGGGGCCTGCGGCTAGGATGCGCGTTGAACACGAACCGGTTAAGCGAGGTCCCATGTCCAAGCACCGCCCCACGATCGCCGACATCGCACGCCGCGCCGGGGTATCGAAGGTCGCGGTGTCATACGCCCTGAACGACCGCCCGGGCGTCTCCCCCGCGACCCGCGCCTCCATCAAGGCCATCGCGCAGGAGATCGGCTGGCGCCCCAACAGCGCCGCCCGCGCCCTCACCCGTGCCCGCGCCGACACCGTGGGCCTCGCGCTGTCCCGCCCGGCCAGGATGCTCGGCGTGGAGCCGTTCTTCATGGAGCTGATCAGCGGGATCGAGACCGAACTCTCCACCCGGGGCTGCGGCCTCCTCCTCCAGGTCGTCGCCGACCCCGCGCAGGAGCTGGAGATGTACCGCCGCTGGTGGGGTGAGGGCCGGGTGGACGGTGTGTTCCTCGCCGACGTCCGCTGCCCCGATCCGCGCATCGAGGGCATCGCCGAGCTCGGCATGCCGGCCGTCGTGATCGGCCACCCCTCGGCGGCCGGGGGCCTCACCCCCGTGTGGTCGGACGACTCCGCGGCGCTGCGGGACACCCTGACGTATCTGTCCGCCCTCGGTCACCGCTCCGTCGCCCGGGTGGCAGGACTGCCCGAACTGGCCCACACCCGGCTGCGCGACAGCGCCCAGCGCGAGATCAGCGCCGAACTCGGGCTGGACGAACCGGTGGTGGTGCACACCGACTACTCCGGCGAGGAGGGCGCGCACGCCACCCGGCGCCTGATCAGTTCCGCCTCGCGGCCGACCGCCGTCATCTACGACAACGACATCATGGCCGTCGCCGGGCTCTCCGTCGCCCAGGAGATGGGCCTGGACGTGCCCGCCGACCTCTCGCTCGTCGCCTGGGACGACTCCCAGCTCTCCCGCGTCGTACGTCCCCCGCTGACCGCGCTGAGCAGGGACATCCCCGCGTACGGCACCCATGCCGCCCGCACTCTGCTGGCCATGGTGGCCGAGGGCTCGGCCCCGGGGTTCGAGGACGCGGCGGCCCGCCTGGTGCCCCGGGGATCCACCGCCCCACCCCGCTGAGGAACCGGCAGGACTCGGGGTCGGCCTCCTACCTCAGGACTACGCGACCGCCCGGCGGGTGCGACTCAAGAGGGCCCCGGGAACGGGCACGAGGGCTGACGACCCGGGACGGTACGGCGGCGAGGATGGAGGAGTCCCCCACGAACCCTCGTCCCAACCAGGAGTCCCCCTGTGACCACCACCACCGTCCACCGCACCACCGCGGTCGCCGCCCGCGCCACGGAGCTGTCGAAGGTCTACGGCCAGGGTGAGACCCAGGTCGTCGCCCTCGACCGGGTGACCGTGGACTTCCCGCAGGGGGAATTCACCGCGATCATGGGCCCGTCGGGTTCCGGCAAGTCCACGCTGATGCACTGCGTGGCCGGTCTCGACAGCTTCAGCAGCGGCTCCGTGCGCATCGGCGAGACCGAGCTGGGGACGCTGAAGGACAAGCAGCTCACGCAGCTGCGCCGGGACAAGATCGGCTTCATCTTCCAGGCATTCAACCTGCTGCCGACGCTGACCGCGCTGGAGAACATCACTCTGCCGATGGACATCGCGGGCCGTAAGCCCGACGCCGCCTGGCTGCAGAAGGTCATCGACATGGTGGGCCTCGCGGAGCGGCTGAAGCACCGCCCCACGGAGCTCTCCGGCGGGCAGCAGCAGCGCGTCGCCGTCGCCCGCGCCCTGGCGTCGCAGCCGGAGATCATCTTCGGTGACGAGCCGACCGGCAACCTCGACTCCCGCTCCGGCGCCGAGGTCCTCGGCTTCCTGCGCAACTCGGTGCGCGAGCTCGGCCAGACCGTGGTGATGGTGACCCACGACCCGGTGGCCGCCTCCTACGCGGACCGTGTGGTCTTCCTCGCGGACGGCGCGGTCGTCGACCAGATGCTCAACCCCACCGCCGACGGGGTCCTCGACCGGATGAAGGCGTTCGACGCGAAGGGCCGCACCAGCTGACGCGGCAAGGCCGCCGCTCCCCTCCCCCCTTCCGGAACCCATCCCAGGACACACAGACATGTTCCGTACCGCCCTGCGCAATGTGCTCGCGCACAAGGCCAGGCTGCTGATGACCGTGCTCGCCGTCATGCTCGGCGTAGCGTTCGTCTCCGGCACCCTCGTCTTCACCGACACCCTCGGCAACGCCTTCCGCAACCAGTCGGCCAAGAGCTACGACGACGTCGCCGTCGCCGTCAAGACCTGGGCCCAGCGCGGCGACGACCAGGCCGACGGCATCGACGACGCGACGCTCAAGAAGATCCAGGACCTCGACGGGGTGGCAGGGGCCACCGGACGCGTCTCCGGGTTCGCCGGCGTCGCCGACACCGGCGGCAAGCTCATCGGCGACGGCTGGTCCAACACCGGCTCCAACTTCTCCCCCGGGTCCGGCGGCAAGGACCCGCAGTACGCGTTCACCGACGGCACGGGGCCGGTGGAGGCAGGCCAGGTCGCCCTCGACAAGGAGACCGCCGCCAAGGGCGAGTACCGCGTGGGCAAGCCGGTGCGGGTCGCCACGAACGGGCCGGTGAAGGAGTACACCCTCTCGGGAATCTTCACCACCGAGGACGGCGCCGTGAACGCGGGCGGCAGCCTCGTCCTCTTCGACACCGAGGTGGCCCAGAAGCTCTACCTGAAGCCCGGCGAGTTCAGCGACGTCACCGTGGCCGCCACGGCGGGAACGTCCGACCAGCAGCTCCTGACCGCCGTGAAGCCCCTCCTCCCGGAGACCGCCGAGGCCAAGACGGGCGCGGACCTCGCGAACGAGGAGGCCGAGATGACCGAGTCCGGTCTCAAGAGCCTCAACGCGATGCTGCTCGCCTTCGCGGCCATCGCGCTCTTCGTCGGCGTGTTCCTGATCGCCAACACCTTCACCATGCTGATCGCCCAGCGCACCAAGGAACTCGCCCTGATGCGCGCCGTCGGCGCCTCCCGCCGGCAGGTCAAGCGGGCCATCCTGCTCGAAGCCGGGGTGGTCGGGATGGTCGCGTCCGTGATCGGCTTCGCCCTCGGCGTCGCGCTCGCGGTGGGACTGCGCTCCGCGATGGGCATGTTCGGCGGGAAGATCCCGGCCGGTCCCCTGGTCGTCTCCCCCACCGCGGTCGTCTCCGCGTTCGCCGTAGGCGTGCTGATCACCGTGTTCGCCGCCTGGCTGCCCGCCCGCCGGGCCGCCAAGATCCCGCCGGTGGCGGCGATGAGCAGCGTGCACGCGGTGGCCACCACCAAGTCGCTGGTCGTACGGAACTCCTTCGGCGCCGTGGTCACCCTCCTCGGTTCCGCCCTGATCGTGGCCGGTGCCGCCCAGGGCGACGAGAACGGCCGGTGGCTCCTGGGCGGCGGAGCCTTCCTCGCCCTCGTCGGCGTCATCGTGCTCATCCCGCTGCTCTCACGGCCGGTGATCGCCCTGGCGCGTCCGCTGCTGCGGAAGCTCTTCGGCGTCTCCGGCAAACTGGCCGCGCAGAACGCGGTCCGTAACCCGCGCCGCACCGGGGCCACCGCCTCCGCCCTGGCGATCGGGCTCACCCTGGTCACCGGTATCTCCGTGCTCGGCGTCACGCTCGGCCAGGCCATCGACAAGATGACGACGGACAACATCCGGGCCGACTACATGGTCTCGATGGCCAGTGGCGACTCGCTCGACGAGTCGGCCCTCACCGCCCTGCGCAAGGCCGACGGCGTCGCGGCGGCCTCCCCCCAGCGATCCGTCTGGCTCACCGTCAGCGGTAAGGGCGAGGAGGGTGTCTCAGCCTCCGGAGTCACCCCGGGCGACGTCGAGAAGGTCTTCGACCTGAAGACGGTCTCCGGGTCGCTGTCCTCGCTGAAGGACGGCGAGATCGCCGTCGACCGCAAGACCGCGAAGTCGCACGGCTGGAAGACGGGCGACAGCGTCCCCGTGACGTTCCAGGACGAGAAGAAGGAGACCCTGAAGGTCGGGGCGCTCTACGAGGGCAACGAGTTCCTCTCCCCGGTCCTGATCTCCGAGACCGTCGTCACCCCGCACGAGAGCGCCGCCGACATCCGCGAGGTGTGGCTGACCATGGAAGGCGGCCAGAGCGACGCCAACGAGGCAGCCGTGGTCAAGGCGCTCGGCGACAACCCCGCGATGAGCATCATGGACCGCCAGGGCATCCGGGACATGTTCGGCGGGTTCATCAACACCGCGCTGAACATCATGTACGGGCTGCTGGCGATGGCCCTGGTGATCGCCGTCCTCGGAGTGGTCAACACGCTGGCCATGTCGGTCTTCGAACGACAGCAGGAGATCGGCATGCTGCGGGCGATCGGCCTGGACCGGCGCAGGGTCAAGCGCATGATCCGGCTGGAGGCCGTCGTGATCTCGCTCTTCGGAGCGGTGGTCGGAGTCGCCCTCGGTACGTTCATCGGCTGGGCGATCGGGAAGAGCCTGTCCGCCGACATCCCCGGCTACGCCCTGGTCATCCCGTGGGACCGGCTCGCGGTCTTCCTGGTGCTGGCAGGACTCGTGGGCGTGCTGGCCTCGCTGTGGCCGGCCCGCAGCGGCGCGAAGCTGAACATGCTGACCGCGATCAAGACGGAGTAACCGCACGACGGAAGGGCCGGCACCCGAGGGTGCCGGCCCTTCCGCGTTCGCGGGTCAGCCGTTCGCCGACGCGGTCCAGTCACGGGCCCGCAGCGGCATGGCCGCCGCGCCGTCCTCCCGCGGACGCACCGCGAGGATCTGGTTGACACCGATCTTGTTGTGCTCGAAGGAGAGTGCGGAGGCGGCCATGTAGAGCCGCCACACTCTGGCGCGTCCGGGCGAGGTGGCCCGCACGGCCTCCTTCCAGTTCTTCTCCAGGTTGGCCACCCACCGTCGCAGGGTCAGTGCGTAGTGCTCGCGGATCGCCTCGACGTCCCGGGCCTCGAAGCCGGCCTCCTCCAGGGTGGCGACGGTGCGGCCCACCGGGGCCAGCTCCCCGTCGGGGAAGACGTAGGCGTCGATGAAGTCGTCGACGTGGTACGCCGACTCGTCCTTCTCGGGCCGACGGGCGATCTGGTGGTTGAGCAGTCGGCCGCCGGGCTTGAGGAGGGCGAAGAGGTCGTCGGCGTACTCACGGAAGCGGACCGAACCCACGTGCTCGGCCATGCCGATCGAGGAGATGGCGTCGTACGGACCGTCCCTGACGTCCCGGTAGTCCTGGACACGGATCTCGATCCGGTCGGTGAGCCCCTCCTCCGCGATGCGCTTGCGGGCGAAGGCGGCCTGTTCGGCGGAGAGGGTCACCCCGGTCACCCGGGCACCGAACTCACGGGCCGCGTGGATCGCCATCGAGCCCCAGCCGCAGCCCACGTCGAGGAGGCGGTCGCCCTCCTTCAGTGCCAGCTTGCGGCAGACGAGGTCGAGCTTGTCGCGCTGGGCTTCCTCGAGTGTGGCTCCGTCCTGCCAGTAGGCGCAGGAGTAGACCATGGACGGGCCGAGGACCATCGCGTAGAAGTCGTTGCCCACGTCGTAGTGGTGGCTGATGGCCTCCTTGTCCCGGCGCCTGGTGTGGAGCGCGCCGGCGCGGCGGCGGATCTCCTCGGCGGGCGGGGGCGGCGGCGGCCAGGGGCCGGCCACTCGCAGGAGGCCGCCGGCGAATGCCCGTACCTTCGGGTCGCGGACGGGGTGGACACGGTCCTTCGCGTCGGCGCCACGCTCCCAGAGCAGCGAGGCCAGAGCGTCCAGGGCGGCGTACAGGTCTCCGTCGACGTCGATCTCGCCGGCCACCCAGGCCCGGGCCAGGCCCAGTTCGCCCGGCTTCCAGAGCAGTCGGCGCAGGGCACGGCGGTGGCGCAGGACGAGGGTGGGCGCACCCGGCGGCCCGGACTCGCTGCCGTCCCAGGCCCGGATCCGGACCGGCAGGGGCTCTCCCAGCAACTCTTCGGCGAGAGCGGTCAGCCGCGATGCGGCGTCGGCCATGGTGCACACCTCCGTGGTGGTGTTTCCGAACGTGCCCAAATTCGCATATACGCATCCGAACCGTGCCGCGACACCTCGGGGCCCGGTGAGGTACACCGGCGTCAACACCCCACCGCACCCACGCCATCCCGCTCCCGGGCAACGGAACGGCAAAATACCTGTACTCGCCATCTAGTTACGGGGCCGGACCGCCGCGAGAGGGCCCGGACCGCCGCGCGGAGTCCCGCAGGGAGGTCCGGGCACGCCGAAGGGGCCGTCCGCACCACGGATGGCGGACGACCCCTTCGGTGACGTACAGGCGCTAGGAGGCGCTCGCCTTCTCGCCGGACTTGCTCTTGTCGCCGTCGGCCTTGGCCGCGACCGGCGCGGGGCTCGGCTTGGCGGCCTCGTAGAACTCCTCGCGCGGAGTCTCCATGGCGCCGAGCGAGACGACCTCGCGCTTCAGGAACATCGCCAGCGTCCAGTCGGCGAAGATCCGGATCTTGCGGTTCCAGGTCGGCATGGCCATGCCGTGGTAGCCGCGGTGCATGTACCAGGCGAGTCGGCCCTTGACCTTGATCTTCACCTTGCCGATGACGATCATGGCGACGCCCTTGTGCAGGCCGAGTCCGGCGACAGCACCCTTGTTGGCGTGGCTGTACTCCTTCTGCGGGAAGCCCCGCATGCCGGAGATGACGTTGTCACCGAGGACCTTCGCCTGACGCAGCGCGTGCTGGGCGTTGGGCGGGCACCAGGCGTTCGGGTTGCCGGCGCGGCGGCCGACCATGTCCGGCACCTGGGCGTTGTCGCCCGCGGCCCAGATGTAGTCGGTGCCCTGCACCTGGAGCTTCTCGGAGGTGTCCACGTGACCACGCGGGCCGAGCGGCAGACCGAAGCGGGCCAGCGCCGGGTTCGGCTTCACGCCGGCCGTCCACACGATCGTGCTGGAGTCGACCTCGAGGCCGTTCTTCAGGACGACGTGACCGTCGACGCAGGAGTCCATGGAGGTCGAGAGGTAGACCTCGACACCACGGCTCTCCAGGTGCTCCTTGCCGTACGCGCCCAGCTTCGGGCCGACCTCGGGAAGGATCTTGTCGGCGGCGTCGACCAGGATGAAGCGCATGTCCTCGCGCTTCACGCTCGTGTAGTACTTGGCCGCGTCGCGCGCCATGTCCTCGACCTCGCCGATGGTCTCCGCACCGGCGAAGCCGCCGCCCACGAAGACGAACGTCAGCGCCTTGCGGCGGACGTCCTCATCGGTCGTCGAGTCGGCCTTGTCCAGCTGCTCGAGGACGTGGTTGCGCAGACCGATGGACTCCTCGATGCCCTTCATACCGATGCCCTGCTCGGCGAGGCCGGGGATCGGGAAGGTCCGGGAGACCGCGCCCATCGCGATGACCAGGTAGTCGAAGGGCAGCTCGTAGGCCTCGCCGACGAGCGGCGCGACCGTGGCGAACTTGCGGTCCTGGTCGATGGTCGTGACACGGCCGGTGAGAACCTCTGCCTTGGGCAGCACGCGTCGCAGCGGGACGACGACATGCCGAGGCGAGATGCTGCCGGCAGCAGCTTCGGGGAGGAAGGGCTGGTACGTCATGTACGAGCGCGGGTCGACGACCGTGACGGTCGCCTCTCCATACCGCATCTTCTTCAGAATGCGACGAGCTGCGTACAGGCCTACGTACCCACCGCCTACAACGAGGATCCTGGGACGCTCCGTGGTGCTCATGCCATCGAGTATCCACCCCCCTCGGGGGGCATGCTCGTGAGCCCCTTCACAAGGTATCCGCCACCCTCTGCTACACTTCGCCGCCCACGTGACCGAGGTCATGGTCCGAGTGGGGAACCACGCACCCCTGGCGAACGTTGTTCACCACTTGTGAGCTGGCCCTTGAGCAGTCATCCGGGATGAACCACCTGCCCGGGACATGCCCCCGCCACACCCCGGAAACGCCCCGGCACCCCCCTCGCGCGGAGCCGCAGGCGTCCCGCACGGCCTCTCGGAGGCAGAACTTCGCCCGGTGGGGCCGAATTCCTTGTGAAGAAGTTCACGAAGTTCGCCGCGGCACCTCGTGCAAGGCCCCTCCGAACGGGTCCGGAGGGGCCTTGCACGGGCTCAAAGGTGCAGGCGGGAATGCGTTTGAGCAACGTCTCACCGCAGCCGCGACCACGTCGTGATCAGGCGGTCGACCAGGCGATCCCGTCGAGGATGTCGTGCTCGCTGACGACGACCTCACGAGCCCCCGACCGTTCCATCACGGCGAGCAGGACGAGGGCGCCGGACGCGATCACGTCGATCCGGCCCGGGTGCATCGCGGGGATCGCCGCGCGCTCCGCGTGCGTCGAGGCGAGCAGCCCTTCGGTGATCTCCCGGACCCGCTCGTAGGAGACCCTGGAGTGGTGGATCGCCTCGGTGTCGTACTCCTTCAGCCCGAGCGCGATCGCGGCGACGGTCGTGACCGTCCCGGCCAGGCCGACGAGCGTCGCGGCCGAGGAGATCGGCACGGTCGCCTCGGCCAGGTCCAGGGCGGCGCCGATGTCCGCACGTATCGCGGCGATCCGGTCGGGCGTGGGCGGGTCCACGACCGCACCGTCCTGCACCAGGTGACGCTCGGTCATGCGTACGCAGCCCATGTCCACGGATCGGGCTGCGCGGACACGGTCGTCACCGACGACGAACTCGGTGGAGCCGCCGCCGATGTCCACGACGAGGTACGGCTTCTCCAGGTGGTCGCTGCCCACCAGTTCCTTCGTGGCGCCGTCGAAGGAGAGCTGCGCCTCCTGGTCACCCGTGATGACCTCGGGCTCGACGCCCAGGATGTCCAGGACCCCCCGGACGAAGGTGTCACTGTTCTCCGCGTCGCGGGACGCGGACGTGGCGACGAACCGGATCCGCTCGGCTCCGAGCTCCTCGATCGCGGCCGCGTACTCACGGCAGGCCTCGAAGGTGCGCTCGAGCGCCTCGGGGGCCAGCCGGCCGGTCCGGTCGACACCCTGGCCGAGCCGGACGATCCGCATCCGGCGGTCGAGCTCGGTGAAGTCACCGGTGGCGGGGTCCACGTCCGCGACGAGCAGGCGGATGGAGTTGGTACCGCAGTCGATGGCGGCAACGCGGGTCATGGGGCTCCTGTGGTTGTACGTGTTCCGCGCGGGGTCAGGACGCGTCGGGTCCGGCGTCGGAACCGCACGGGGTGACGCACGGCCCCTTGGCCCACCACTCCGGCAGCATCGCGATCGCCTCGTCGCCCAGCGGGTTCACCCCGGGGCCGGCGGCCAGCGAGTGGCCGACCAGGACGTGCAGGCACTTGACGCGGTCCGGCATGCCTCCCGCGCTCGGGAAGCCCTCAAGGACCTCGATGGCGTCGCGGCGCGCGATGTAGTCCTCGTGCGCGGCACGGTAGGCGGCGGCCAGCTCAGGGTCCGTCGTGAGCCGCTCGGTCATCTCCTTCATGACCCCGTTGGCCTCCAGCGTGCCGATCGCGGACGCGGCACGCGGGCAGGTCAGGTAGTACGTCGTCGGGAACGGCGTGCCGTCCTCCAGACGGGGCTGCGTCTCGACCACGTCCGGGTTGCCGCACGGGCAGCGGTGCGCGATGGCGCGCAGCCCGCGCGGCGGCCGGCCGAGCTGGAGCTCGAACGCGGCGATGTCCGCGTCGGTGGGCGTGGTGGATTCGGTCTGCGGAGGGGGCGTGTCCATGCCTGCCTTGAATGTCATCGGTCGGACTGTACGGATCGGTGCGGGAACGGAGCACCGCGGGTGCGCCGGGTCCCGGACCACTGCGGGGAGGAGGGTCATTCGCGGTCGGCGCTGTCGACGCCGTCCCAGAGGTTCGAGTGCCAGGGCCGCCCCGTCGCCCCCGGCTCACCCCGGCGCACCTCGGCCGCGTCCGGGTCGACCACCGTATAGCCGGTCTCGCCGGGCAGCACGTAGTGCAGGTGCTGGCGCGCGAGACGGCGGATGTACGCGTCGTCCTTGAGCCGTGCCTTCTCGTCGCGCAGTTCCTCGGTCCGCTCGCGGGCCTCCTGCGACAACCTCTCCTGTTCCGCGATCTGGTCGCGCTGGGAGACGTACTGCCGCATGGGGTACGCGAGGGCGACCACCAGGGAGCAGACGATCAGAGCGAGGAACGCGGCCCGGCCGGTGAGCCGGGAGCGACGAGCCTGGCGGCGGTTCTGGGACCGGTAGACGCGGGCCGCCGTCTGCTCGCCGAGCAGTCGCAGCCTGGTCGCGGTGGAGAACCGGTCGCGGTCCTTCCCGGCCATGTCTCACGCCTCCCCGTTACGCACGTCCGTCCCCGCACACGGTACGGGACCGGATGCGGGGACGGACGGAGGCTGTGCTCCGGACTCGGGCTGTCAGCCCTCGAAGCGGAACCGCGGGAACGCCGAACGCCCGGCGTACACCGCGGCGTCGTCGAGGATCTCCTCGATGCGCAGCAGCTGGTTGTACTTGGCGACGCGGTCCGAGCGGGCCGGGGCACCGGTCTTGATCTGACCGCAGTTCACCGCGACGGCGAGGTCGGCGATGGTGACGTCCTCGGTCTCGCCGGAGCGGTGGGACATCATGCACTTGAAGCCGTTGCGCTGGGCCAGCTCTACGGCGTCCAGGGTCTCGGTCAGCGAACCGATCTGGTTGACCTTGACGAGCAGGGCGTTGGCCGAGCCCTCCTCGATGCCGCGGGCGAGGCGCTCGGGGTTGGTGACGAACAGGTCGTCACCGACGATCTGCACCTTGGAGCCGAGCTTGTCGGTGATGACCTTCCAGCCGGCCCAGTCGTCCTCGTACAGCGGGTCCTCGATGGAGACCAGCGGGTACGCGGAGACGAGCTCCTCGTAGTACTCGGTCATCTCGGCGGCCGAGCGGGACTTGCCCTCGAACTCGTAGACGCCGTCCTTGTAGAACTCGGACGCGGCGACGTCGAGGGCGAGCGCGATGTCGCGGCCCGGGACGTAACCGGCCTCCTTGACGGCCTCGAGGATGAGGTCGAGGGCGGCGCGGTTGGACTCGAGGTTGGGGGCGAAGCCGCCCTCGTCACCGAGACCGGTGGACAGGCCCTTGGTCTTCAGGACCTTCTTCAGCGTGTGGTAGATCTCCGCACCCCAGCGCAGGGCCTCGGAGAAGGACTCGGCGCCGATCGGCGCGATCATGAACTCCTGGATGTCCACGTTGGAGTCGGCGTGCGAGCCGCCGTTCAGGATGTTCATCATCGGAACGGGCAGCAGGTGCGCGTTCGGGCCGCCGAGGTAGCGGAACAGCGGGAGGTCGGAGGCCTCGGACGCGGCGTGCGCCACGGCCAGCGAGACGCCGAGGATGGCGTTGGCGCCGAGGGAGCCCTTGTTCTCGGTCGCGTCCAGGTCGAACATCGCCTGGTCGATGAGGCGCTGCTCGGTGGCGTCGTAGCCGACGAGCTCCGGGCCGATCTGCTCGATCACGGCGAGGACGGCCTTCTCGACGCCCTTGCCCTGGTAGCGGTTGGGGTCACCGTCGCGAAGCTCGATGGCCTCGAACGCACCGGTGGAGGCGCCGGACGGAACAGCAGCACGTCCCGTGCTGCCGTCGTCGAGGCCAACCTCGACCTCGACCGTGGGGTTGCCCCGGGAGTCGAGGATTTCCCTGGCTACGACGACGTCGATGGACGGCACGAGGCATCTCCTTCTGGGATCTGACACTGGTTCTGCAGGGTCACTGTGGCCTTGCGCCACGAGCCTAACCGGCCCGGCCCGCTGCGTCGGCCGTCCGCCCGTCACCTGGGACGAAAAAGAACCCAAGGGCCCGCATAACGGACAAAGCCGCAGAATCTTACTGGCGAGTAACTACAACAGTTGAACACTCACCCTTACCGGCGAGCCCGCCGCACACCCGACCGCGGGGTCCGGACGCGGCACCGGCCCGGCGTGCGGGGGGTCAGCACGCCGGGCCGGGCCTCCGGGGCGGGAGGAGGAAGAACGACCCCGGACTACTTCAGGTGGAGCTGCTGACCCGGGAAGATCAGGTCGGCGTCGTCGACGATGTCGTCGTTCAGGTCGAACAGCTTCTCCCAGCCGCCCTTGACCTTCTTCGCGTCGGCGATCTTGCTGAGGGTGTCGCCGGTCTTGACCTTGTACTCGCCGTCACCCTTCTCGACCTTGCCGCCGGTCGGGGTGGTGACCGTCTCCTTGGGAGCGGTGCGCTTCTCGCTGCGCGTGGTGGGCTGCTCGGCCTTGCGCTCCGGCGCGGCCTGCGGGGCCGTGTCGCCGTTCTTCTCCGAGCCGGTGTCGACGCCCGGGTCCACACCGTCGTTCGTCAGGCCGCCGGCACCGGCGCAGGCCCAGGCACCCGGGCCCTGCAGGTCGAGGAGCTTCTCGGCGGCGGCTATCTGCTGGTCCTTGCTGGCCAGGTCGGCGCGGGCGGCGTACTGCGTGCCGCCGGCGGCTGCCCAGCTGGACTGCGAGAACTGCAGGCCGCCGTAGTAGCCGTTGCCGGTGTTGATGGACCAGTTGCCACCGGACTCGCACTGGGCGACGGCGTCCCAGGTCTCGACGGAGGCGGCCGAGGCGCCGGTCGCTCCCATGAGCGGTACGGCCACGGCGGCACCGGTGACGCCGGCCAGGGTCGCGATGCGGACGGCCTTGGACGGGCGGCGGTGCTTGCCCTTGCTGGAAAGCAGCATGGTTCTCCTCACCGACGCCTACGAGGTGAGCTGTCGGGTTCGGGCCTGTGAGTTGCCCGGACGCCCGCTCCCGCGGACGTCTTCACCCCTAGCCGTACCTTCGCCCGTCTCACGACGACCGGGTCCGGCGCTTACCTGGGTCCCCCGCTCCTGCCTACGGCGCTTTACGCGTCGGTCCCCTTCGTCCGACGGCAGGATTCGGCGTGACGGTCGAAGGTGCCCGCGGTGCGAGCGGCTCCGACCGTAAACACACGCAACCCCCACATTCAAAGATGGACATAACGGCCGATCAGCCCCGTAACGGTCCAGGGGTGGTGTGCGTTTTCGCAGGTCGGAGCCAATATGGACGGATCGGACGGACCAGGCGCACCAGTTGAAGCAAAGAGACCCATGTCTCACTTACGCATAAGTGGACATAGGTCTCTGAACTACCCCTGCATTCGGGGTGTTTTCCCGCTTTTGATCAGTTGGCGACGGTGGTCTCCGCCTGGGCGGCGGGGGCATCCGCCCCGAGGTCGAGGTCCAGGCTCTGGCCGGGAAGGATCAGGTCCGGGTCGGAGCCCAGCTCACCCTTGTTGGCCTCGTAGAGCGCGGTCCAGCCGCCGGTGAGCTCCTGCGAGTCCGCGATCGCCCAGAGGTTGTCACCCGTGCGGACGGTGTATGTCCCCTCGGCTCCCTGGCGCGCCTCGGAGTCGCCGCGCGACGCGTGCCGGCCGGACTCGCGCCCGTCCTCCAGGTCCGTCCCGGCACTCGCCTCCGGGGCCGGGATGCCACGGTGCTTCCCGCCCTTCGCCTTGTCACCCTTCGAGGCGCCGGACGTCTCGGAGGCTTCCGGGGAAGGCGTGGCGGACGGGGTTGCGGAGGTCTTCCCGGACTCGTCCGCCTTGTCCGCCGCCTCGCCGGACGCCTTCCCGTCCGCCTTGTCCTCCGCGTCCGGGTCGTCCGCTCCGTCCGTCGCGTCCGCCGGGTCCGAAGCGTCGGACGAGGGGGTCTCGGACGGAGTCGCGTCCTCGGACGGCTCGGCGGACGTCTCGCCGCCCGGGTCGACACCCGGCAGCGCCCCGTCCAGGGCGAGCCCGGAGATCACCGCGCAACTGGGCCACGCCTGCGGCCCCTTGTCGTCCAGTACCTTCTCCGCGACCGTTATCTGCTGCGAGCGGCTGGCGAGGTCCGCGCGGGACGCGTACGCGGTACCGCCGTAGGACGACCACGTCTCCTGCGAGAACTGCAGGCCACCGTAGTAGCCGTTGCCGAGGTCGGCACTCCACATGCCACCGCTCTCGCATTCGGCGACCCGGTCCCAGGTCGTGGCCTCTGTGGCCTGCGCGCCGCCCGCACCGAGCAGCGGGATGGCGATGGCCGACCCCGTGACGCCTGCGGCGACGACGATGGCGGGTGCCTGACGAGGGCGACGGTGTCTGCCGTTCGCGGAGCCCATGGGATTGCCTTCCGTGTGACTGACATGTGACGGGTGAGTCGAACGGTGAACCTAGCCCTACTCGAACGTGTGTCACAAGTCGATGCAGCGGAGATCACGCGAAAGTCACAGAGTTGACAGGCTGTCACCTTTTTCGTCCGGCTGACCCGGACCGAACTCCACCGGAAGCGTCCGCAGTCCACGCATGATGAGCCCGCCGCGCCATCGCAAATCGGCAGGTTCCGCAGCAAGCCGCAGGTCGGGGAGGCGCCGCAGCAGTGTCGCCAGCGCCACCCGGCCCTCCAGCCGGGCCAGCGGCGCCCCCACGCAGTAGTGGATGCCGTGGCCGTAGCCCAGGTGCTGGTTGTCACTCCTGGCGAGATCCAGGGTGTCCGCATCCTGGAATCTGTCCGGATCACGATCGGCGGCGGCCAGCACCACGAGTACGGGATCCCCCACCGCGATGTCCTGCCCTCCCAGGGACACGGGCTCGGTCGCGTAACGCCAGGTCGCCAGCTCCACCGGGCCGTCGTAGCGCAGCAGTTCCTCGATGCCCGTCGCGAGCAGTTCGGTCTCCCCCGCCGCCAGGGAGCGCTCCAGGCGTTCGCGCTGGGGCGGGTTGCGCAGCAGGGCGTAGGTGCCGTTGCCGATGAGATTCACTGTCGTCTCGAAACCGGCGAACAGGAGGATGAAGGCCATGGCCGCGGCCTCGTTCTCGCTGAGGTGCTCGCCGTGGTCGCTCGCCCGGATCAGTCCCGAGATCAGGTCGTCGCCGGGATTCTCCCTCTTGCGGTGGATGAGTTCGGCGAGATAGCCGCGCATCTTCTTCACCGACCTGGCGACCCCGCCGCGCGGCCCCCCGCCGTGCCGGATCATCATGCCCGCCCAGTCGCGGAAGTCGTCCTGGTCCTCGCGCGGAACACCCAGCAGGTCACAGATCGCGTAGATGGGGAGCGGGAAGGCGAAGTCGTGGATGAGGTCCGCCTTCCCCTCCTCGATGAAATTGTCGATGAGGCGGTCCGTGAGTTCCTGCACGCGCGGCGCGAACTCCGCGACCCGGCGCGGGGTGAACGCCTTGGACACGAGCCGGCGCAGCCGGGTGTGGTCCGGTGGGTCGATGTTCAGCAGATGCGTCATCAGTTCCGCCTGGCGCTCACCCGGAATGCCGGTCCGGCCCTTGGCGTTCGCGGACCCCGCGTGGTGGGCGGGGTTCTTGGAGAGCCGGGTGTCCGCGAGTGCCTGTCTGGCATCGGCGTACCGGGTCACCAGCCAGGCCTCGACGCCGCTGGGCAGCGCCGTGCGGTGCACCGGACTGTGCTCGCGGAGCCACGCGTAGGCCGGGTAGGGGTCGGTGGCGAACTCCCAGGTGAAGAGTTCGGGCGCTGCGTCGGGCGCGGAGGGCGTGTCGGGGCTGTCGTTCACTCCTCGACGCTATCCGGAGTGGTACCGAGCCCCTCCGCCGCCCGGATCGCGTCCCGGTAGGCGCGGGCGGCGGCCCGCAGGGCGGCCTCCGGATCGGTGCCGTCCTGTTCGGCCCGTACGGCGAGGGCGAGCAGGCGGTACCCCACCCCGTCGCCCTCGGGGAGCGCGGCGTCGAGACCCGCGGCGCGGACCCTGCTGCCGAGCTTGGCCGCCAGCGCCAGGCCGGGCTGCCCGAGCGGCACGCCGTCGGTGACCGATGCGCGCTGCTTCTCGATCGCCTTCGTCCGCAGCCAGTGCGCGTGGACGTCCTCCGGGGTCTCGGCGGTCTCGTCGCCGAACACGTGCGGATGCCGGTGGATCAGCTTCTCGACGATCGTGGCCGCCACGTCGTCGATGCCGAACGGCTCCTCCTGGTCCTCCTGCGCGATGCGCGCGTGGAAGACGACCTGGAGCAGGACGTCGCCGAGCTCCTCGCGCAGTTCCCCGCGGTCGCCGTCCTCGATGGCCTCGACCAGTTCGTACGCCTCCTCGATGGCGTACTTCGCGAGGCCCCTGTGAGTCTTCTGCGAGGTCCACGGGCATTCGAGCCGGATCCGGTCCATCACCTGGACCAGGTCGAGGAGCCGGGCGCCGGGCAGGTCGTACGAACCGGGCAGCAGCTCCAGGTCCGGCATCTGCACCCGGCCCGAACCGCCGAGCCTGGCCAGCCCGTCGGTGAGCGGCTGGTTGCCCTCGCCGCCCACCAGCACCACCACGGTGCGGCCGCCCGCGCAGTCGTCCACCAGTTCCTCGGCCGAGGGCGCGGTGTGGTCGACGGCGACCCCCGCCTCCCTCAGATAGGGCAGCTGCGGGTGGTCCCGCTCGGCGCACAGCACCCGGTCGGCGGCGTGCAGCGTCTGCCACGCGGGCCAGGACAGCAGACCGGGGGCGACGCGGTGGCTGGCGGTGAGCAGGACGATACGGCCGGGGTCTTCAGCGTTCACACCCCCGAACCTACCCGTGGGCGGGCCGGGTCAGGCGCCTGCCTCGGGGTCCTGGCCCTGCACGGGGGTGACCTGGGTGATCCACGGGGCCTTGTACGTGCTGAGCTGGACCTTCTGGTTGTCCCAGCTGCCGTAGCGGGGGTTGACGTCGATGTGGAGCGCCTTCGACGCCTCGGTGAGGGACTGCCCCACGGCCTTCACCCCGGCGGGGCTCTGCAGGTCGGCGCCGAGCGCCCGGGCCAGCTTCTGGAGCTGTACCTCCTGGCGCAGGCTCGCCTCGATCTGGCCGGGCGCCACCCAGCGCTGCTCCAGCATCAGCGTCCGCACCCCCTCGTCGCCGCCGGACTGCGCGGCGGCGTCACTGCGGATCTGCTGGACCTCCTTGCGGCTGACGCTCACCCCGGCGTCCTTCGCGGCCCGGTCCAGGACCCGCCCGAAGATCAGGCCGGACAGCTTGACCCGGTTCAGCTGGCCCGACTTCGCCACCAGTTCCTCGGACTGTTCCGACTCCTGCTGCGCAGTGCGTACGTCGGCCGCCTCCGCCTGGACCGTGGCCACGTCGATCCTGTCGCCGCCGACCACGGCCGCGGCACCGGGATGGGCCTCGCTGCCACAGGCGGACAGGAGCGGCGCCACGACGAGCGTTGCGGCGGAAAGGGCGAGCGCGGTGCGACGACGGCGGTGCAAAGGGAGCCTCCCGGGGAGAGTTTGTGCATCAGTGCACAAAGCCTTGCGGTGATCGATGTTAGGCAGTGGACGTGATTCGGGCCACTGCTTCGACCAACGATTTCCGGACGGGTCAGTGTGGGGTGCGGGACGAAATCCCTTCCGGCTCGCCCATTTCGGCCGTGCCCGGCCTCACATCGAGCCGCGTACGTCCTGGTGGTGGGTCAGCTGACGGCGGAGCTCGACGGGGAGCGGGTGGTGCGGACCGTAGGTGCGCTCCGTGTCGTGGAGAAGGGCCTGCAGCTGTGCGCGGCCCGCCGTGTGGTCGCCCACGCCCAGCAGGAGGTGGCCGATCCGGTGGCGGATGTCGAAGGCCCGGCCGGGGCCGACGGAGGTCGCGTAGCCGTTGTCGTAGTAGGGGAGGACGGCGCGGTACTCGGCGAGCGCGGCGGCCGCCTCGCCGAGCTGCTCCAGGCACAGCGCGGCGTCGTAACGGAACTGCAGGGTCTGGGAGTCCGCGGGGCCGGCTGCCGCCGCGCGGTCGTCGGCGAGGCGGCGGAGCTCGGGGAGCGCGCGGCGGTACTGGCCGTCGTCCATCAGCGTGGCCGCGTACTGCTTGCGCAGGATCCGTACCACCGGTGAGTGTTCGCCGTGCTCCTGGGCTGCGGCGGGCAGGATTCCCCCGAGGATGTCGACGGCCTGGGTGATACGGCCCTCGCCGAGCAGCCGCTTCACGTCGTCGACGGCCTGCGCGACGTCCGGCCGGGACGGCGGCTCCTGGGGCGGTGCGGGTGCCTGCTGGGCCGGGACGGGCGCCGACGCCGGGACGGTCGCCCGGTCGGGCCAGGGCGCGTGCGGGCGGAGGAAGGGGCGGGTCGGGTCGAGGGGCCCGGACGGTGTGCCGCCGGCGGGCAGCAGGGGCCGCAGCGACTCGTAGACCTCCTGGGCGGAGGCGGGGCGGTCCTGCGGATCCTTGGAGAGCAGCCGCAGGACGAGTGCTTCGAGCGCCTCGGGGACCTCGGGCCTGAGATGACGGACCGGGAGGGGCGGCTCGTAGAGGTGGCGGTGCAGGACGCCCAGGGCGGTGGACCCGGCGAACGGCACGTTCCCGCTGAGCAGTTCGTGCAGCAGGACACCGAGGGCGTACAGGTCGGTGTAGGGGCCGACGGCACCGCCCATCGCCTGCTCGGGAGCCATGTAGGCCGGCGAACCGATGGGTGACCCCGTGTGCGTCAGGCGGGTGGTGTCGGTGTCCATGACGGAGGCGATGCCGAGGTCGAGCACGGTGAGGGTGCCGTCGGGTTTCACCATCGCGTTGCGCGGCTTGAGGTCGCGGTGGACGATCGGCACGGCGTGGACCGCGGAGAGCACCGCGCACAGCTGGGCGGCGATCGCCACGGCCCAGGGCCACGGATAGGGGTCGTGCTCGGCGAGGTGGTCGGCGAGGTCGGCGCCCTCGACGTACTGCATGACGAGATAGAGGTCGTCGCCGTCGCTCCCCGCGTCGTGCACGGTGACCAGGCCCGGGTGGTCGACCTGTGCGGTGACCCGGCACTCACGGACGAACCTGCGGCGCAGATCGTCCGCGGCCGCACTGTCCGAAGGGCCTGCGACCCGGTCGGGGCGCAG
This sequence comes from Streptomyces sp. NPDC005752, assembly GCF_040630715.1. NCBI lineage: Bacteria > Bacillati > Actinomycetota > Actinomycetes > Kitasatosporales > Streptomycetaceae > Streptomyces > Streptomyces sp. NPDC005752. The sequence goes on from NZ_JBEXYB010000010.1 coordinate 84,933, forward strand.
GAGTTTCACCGCGACCCTGCGGTCGAGGCGCTGGTCGTACGCCGTCCAGACCTGGCCCATGCCTCCCTGGCCGAGAATCGTCGCCAGCTCGTAACGACCGGCGATGACACGCCCGTTCACCTGCTGTCCCCCTCCTTGCGGAGGTAGTCGCTCAGCTCGTCGAGCTCGGCACGCACCTGGTCGAGGCGCTGGGGGGCGGCAGGAGCGGCCGGCACGGCAGGGGTCGGTGCGGAGGACGGCGGTGGTGTGTCAGCGGGACTCCGCTGCGGGGCGGGCGGGTAGCCGTAGGACCCAGGGGCCGGGGGCTCGGTCCGGCTCGAGGCGTACCCGGGGGACGGGAACGCCGCCGGGTGCTGCCCTGCGTACGGGCCGGCGTACGGCCCCGCGTAGGAACTCCCCTGCACAACGCCGTACGGGCCGAAGTGCCGTATCTCCGTGTACAGGTAGTAGGTGACCGTGCCGACGAAGACGACCAGCATCCAGGACAGCATGATGATCGCCTGCCCGTCCGTCATCACCTCGTCCTCCGGTGGCAGCGAGCCGAGGTAGGCGACCAGTCCGGCGTTCAGTGCCAGCACGAGGCCGAACAGCCACCAGTCGCGCTGCTTGCGGGTGACGATCGCCAGTCGCAGCATGGCCGCCCAGGCGAGGAATCCACAGCTCAGCAGGGTGAGCGCCACGAAGACCACGCGCAGCGTGACGAGCGTGGACGAGGACGGACGACGTGTCGGCCGCTGCTGCTCCGGCGGATAGCCGTAGCCGTGCATGTGCTGCTCCCGGAGGCGTGGATCGGACGTGTGCAGTGAGCGTATACACCGACACGGACAACCGGCTCCAGGTTGTGCACAACCGTTGTGCTTCACATCACTCCGGAGCGACCGACCCGTCCGTGAGTCCGTCGTACATCCCCTGCACCAGCTGCCCGCCGAGCCGTCCCGCCGAGCGCAGTGCGTCCTCGAACGCGGCGAGGGCGCTGAACTGCTCGCCGTATCGCCGCTGTTCGGCCAACGGCAGACGCGGCACCTGGAGGCGTCGGGCGTCGAGGCGTGCCGCGGTGGAGGCGTAGCTGCTGGCCTGCCGGTTGTTGGCGGTGCCGCGCAGGAATCCGGCGAGGAACCAGGGGTCCAGGGCCGCCGGATCGGGGCGCAGCAGCTGGAGGTTGCGGCCGAGGGCGGCACCGGCGGTGGCGTCGTCGACGACCCTGGCGACCGAACCGCCGCCGACCACGGGCACGATGACGTCGCCTGCCTCCAGGAGGAGCGGTTCGCCCTCGGGGGACGCGGCCGGTGCGTTGGGCGTACCGCTGGGGGCCGTACCGGCGAGCACGTCGTGTTCGGTGAGGACCGGTACCGTGCCGTCGCCGGCCCCGGAGCCGGTCCGCAGGTGAAGGGCACCGGCACGCGCGAGTTCACCGACCGTGGTGAAGGGCCGTCTGACCGGTTCACGGGCCACCGCGGGCGGTGGCGTGAGCCGGGCGGTCAGCTTCAGGGTGTCGTCCAGCCGCTCCCGTACGCGGACCAGTTCGGCCGCGCCGCCACCCGCGGCCGGGGGCGGCAGATGGCGGGCCGGGGCCAGGTCCACGTCGTCGTCGAGGAGTTCGATGACCGGGACGGCCCGGCTGGTCCCCGGGTGCTCCTCGACGGGATCGCGGCGACCCGCCACGTCGAAGGGCGTCCATGCGTCGAGCACGGCGGCGCGCACCGCCGGCCAGTCCAGCCGGTCCCGGCCGGACGGGGCGCCCGCGGCCTCGGGCCCCGCCGTGTCGACGAAGAGCAGTTCGGGCGCCGGGAGCTGCTCGGCGCCCGGTTTGCGGAGGATCCAGATGTGGAGCGGGATTCCGTACGGGGGTGCGGCGCCGGCCGGGAGCGCGATGACGGCGCGGAGCGCACCTCGGCGCAGCAGGTCCGCGCGGATCCGGCGTCCCGAACGGCGGGAGGCGGCGGTGGGGGGCATCAGCACCACGGCTGTTCCGCCCTCGCGGGTGCGGGCGAGGGAGTGCTGCACCCAGGCGAGTTCGGACTCGGTGCGGGCGGGGAAGCCGTACTCCCAGCGCGGGTCGTAGGCCAGCTCGTCATGGCCCCAGTCGCGCTCGTTGAACGGCGGGTGGCAGAGCACCGCGTCCGCGGTGAGCCCGGGGAACGCGTCGGCGCGCAGGGTGTCGCCGGTACGCACCGCGAGCGTGGGTACGCCGGCTCCGTCTCCCTCGGAGCCGAGCGCGAGACGGAGCGCGGTGAGCGCCGCCAGGTCCGGTTCGGCCTCCTGCGCGTACAGCGCCGTGGGCCGGCTGACGGCGCGCAGCAGGGCGCCGGTCCCGGCTGCGGGATCGAGGACCGTGCGGGAGCCGCGCCTGCCGGTCCGCCGGGCGGCGTCCCGGGCCGGCTGCGCGAGGTCGGCCATGAGCGTGGCGAGGCCGGGGGGTGTGAGCGTGTACTGGCGCGGGTTGGCGTCCAGTTGGCGGCCGAAGAGGAAGTCGAAGGCCTGCCGGGCGCCGGTCTCCGCCGCCAGTTCGGCCGCGGCGCGCAGCAGGGGGACGGACGGCAGGAGAGCGGCCGCCGTGGGCGTGGGGACCGCGTGTCCCGCTCCGAAGCGGTCGGCGAGCACGTGGTCCACGGCTCCCGGCAGCACGCCGGCCATCCGGGCGTCGGAGACGGCGGTGATCTCCAGCCAGGCGGTGGGCCTGTCGCGGACGAGCAGCAGGGCGCAGCCCGTGTGGATCAGTGCGGTCACGGCGCCGTCGGGATGGCCCGCCAACTGCTGCCAGACCCGCTCGCGCAGTGGCACCTCGGCGAGTTTCCCCTGTGCGCGCAACCACTGTTCGACCTCGGGGAGTGCGAAGGAGGGACTGGCCTCGGTGCCCCCGACGGGTTTCGGGAATCCGGCGTGCCGGCGACGCCAGTTGCTGACGGCGGCGCGGCCCACACCCGCGAGTCTGGCGATCTCGGCCGCGGTCACCTCTGTCGAGTCATCCGGCACTGGCCTTCTCCCGTTCCACGCGCATCGGTGTCGCCTGCTGTGTGTGGGTGAGCATACCGATTCCACCAGTACGCCGGTTCACGCGCTTTTCTGTGTTGACTCGGTTCACAGCATTTGCTTTTATTGACCCACCGCACACCGTTGCGGCGGATCGCCCGTTCACACTCCTCGTTCTTCATCGGAAGGGCACACCCATGTCCCAGTACACCCAGCCTCAGCAGCCGTACGCCCCCGCACAGACACCGGGTTCGCGCCCCGCCCGCAACGGCCTCGGCATCTCCGCCCTCGTCCTCGGCATCATCGGGACGGTGTCGGGACTGGTCCCCTTCTTCTTCTGGCTCGCCGGAATCCTCGGGCTCATCGCACTGATCCTGGGCCTGGCCGGGCGGGGCCGCGCCAAGCGCGGTGAGGCCACCAACAAGGGTGTGACGACGTTCGGCGCCGTCCTCGGCCTGGTCGCGCTGGTCCTGTCGGTGGTCGGGGCGGTCCTGACCTTCAAGGCGGTGGACGACGTGGTGACCGACATCAACAAGGCGGTCGCGGACAGCTCGGCCTCCGCGAAGCCCGCGGCCGACGGCGGGGCGGCCGGAGGGACCGCCGGCGGCGCCGAGGACAAGGACGACGTCCTGAGAGAGGGCGATTCCGCCGCGTACGACGACGGCCTCGAGGTCACCGTGAACGCCCCGGCCGCCTACACCGCCGACGAGTTCGCGGTCGGCTACACCAAGGGCAACAGCGCCTACACGGTCTCGGTCGTCATCGAGAACAAGGGCAAGGAGAAGTTCGACGCGGCGCTCGTCACCGTCGACGCCCGCGCGGGCGAGGGCGGCGTGAACGCCGAGCAGATCTTCGACGGCAGCGTCGGCGAAGGCTTCACGGGCACCATCCTGCCGGGCAAGAAGATCACGGCGAAGTACGCCTTCGACGCCCCTGCCGACGCCAAGAACCTGACCGTCGAGGTCGCCCCCGGCTTCGACTGGGACGCGAGCCAGTGGGAGCTGAAGCTCTGAGGGGCACCGCCCACTCACGCACCGCGCCCCGGCCTCACGCGCCTGTCCCCGTACCGGTCGTCCCCAGGCAGGGACCACCGGTACGGGGACGGGCGCGCCCGTACGTTCCGGGCCGGGCGGCGCGCTCCCTACGCGCGGTGGCGCACCCACACGTTCGGCTCGACGTACACCGCGTAGCCGTGTCGCACCGAGCACTGCACCGGCACGAGCGCGCCGCTTTCCCCCGTGTCGCCGCCGAGTTCCCACTCGACCGGTGGCGGCCCCGGACGGGGCTGCCCCTCGACACCGAGGGCCCGGTGGAGGTGCCCCACCGCGCGGGCCCCCGGCCGACGCATCCCGGGTTCACACGACCGAACCGACGGCGACCGCCCACACCGGCCAGAGTGTGAGCAGCACCCCGGCCGTCCAGTACGTGCCCGGCGGCAGCGCGGCCCGGCGCTGCACCCAGTCGTTGGCGAGCCACCAGATGATCCCGAACACCGCCACCACGGGCACGACGATCACCAGCCACAGCTGCATGCCGTCGTTCTCGGTCGGTTCACGGGAGGTCCAGCCGGCATCCGCGAGCGGCCCGTTCGACAGGTAGTACCAGATCAGGAACATCGGCACGACGCCCGGAACTCCGAGCAGCAGATTCATCCCCGCAGCCGTCAGCCGCCACTTCCACATGCGCCCAGTATTCACACCGCCGGTCCGGCGCTCAACGCGTGGGCGCCTCGGTCGGGCTGCCGCCTGCGGGCAGCTTCTCGGCGGGACAGTCGGACAGCACCTCGACCATGGCCTCCCGCTCGGCCGTCGTCACCCAGAGCCCGTACTTGCTCTTCACCGACACCTGCCCCGCCACATACGTACAGCGGTAGTCCTTGTTGGGCGGCAGCCAGGTCGCCGTGTCCCCGTCCCCCTTACGGCGGTTGGTGGACGAGTCGGCCGCGACCAGGTTCAGCGGGTCGTTGGCGAACGCCCTCCTCTTGCCCTCACTCCACTGCTGGGCGCCCTTCTGCCAGGCGTCGGAGAGGGCGACGAGGTGGTCTATGTCCACCTTGCTGCGTCCGCGTTCGAAGGTGACGCGGGTCCCGGTGTACGGATCGGGGTCCAGCACACCGCTGAGCACCTTGCAGCCGTCGGCGTCCCGGGAGACGTCGTCGAGCTGGTCGGCGAGGATGTCGTCGCGGGTTATCTGCAGCTCCTTCATCGATGCGATGCACATGAGGCACAGCCGTAACCCATTCCTGTCCCTCGCCGTTATTGGTCATGCCATGAGGCACATGAGCGACATCTGAGACAGGAAGCAGATCCATGACGTTATGCACAGAGACGGCCGTCTCGCCCACCACCGGCGAGACCACCTGGCTCCTGGTCGACGAGGAGACGTACGCGCCTCACCCCGAAGCCCGTGAGTTCTCCCTGTATCTGCGCGGAGCCGGGCGATCACCACAGACACAGCGCGCGTACATCCCCAGAATCGGCCGCTTCCTCAACTGGTGCGCAGAGCGAGGTACCGACTGGAGGGCCGTCCGGCTCGGGGACATGAGCCTGTTCAAGTTCCACGTCGAACGGACACCGACCCAGTACGGGCGGCCTCCGTCCGGAAAGACGGTCAACGCCACGCTCACTGCGGTGTGTGAGTTCCTCCGCTTCTGCGCGGTCCAGGGACACGTGGATCACGAAGTCGCCGCGCGTCTCAGCGAGCCGCGCTTCCTCCCTCACGCCCCGGCCGGCTTCGATCCAGGCGAGGGCGGCCAGCACCTGATGGTCAAAGCCCGCGTCCTGAAGGCGCCGGAGATCGAGCGGGCACCACAGACGCTCACTGACGTCCAGACGAAGCAGGTCATCGACGCCGCTCGCACTGCGCGTGACCGGCTGCTGCTGACCGTCCTGGTGGAAGCGGGCCTTCGTATCGGCGAAGCCCTTGGACTGCGGCGTGAGGACATGCATCTGCTCCCCGACTCCACGCACCTGGGCTGCCGAACCTGTGGCGCGCACCTGCACGTCAGGCCCCGGCAGGACAACGTCAACGGGGCGCGGGCCAAGGCCGGGCGCCCTCGCATGGTTCCGCTCACACCGGAAGTGGTGCACCGATACCGCGATCATCTCGCCGAGCGTGAACAGGTAGTCGACTCCGCCGACTGTGACTACGTCTTCCTCAACCTCGTCGGCGTCCACGAGGGACGTCCGCTCTCGTACTCCAATACCAAGCAAGTGATTGAACGGATCGGGAGGCGCTGTGGTCTGACCGCCCGACCGCACATGATGCGGCACACAGCCGCCACCCGCTGGATCCGCAACGGGGTCGCCCCGGACGTCGTACAGACCCTCCTGGGGCACGCCTCCTCGGCGAGCACCGCCGTGTACCTGCACGCCCAGGACGAGGATCTCCGCGCAGCCGTCGCGGCCGTCGAAAGTCTCGCGCCGGAGCTACCGCGATGACGATTGCGCTGCTCCGCTCCGCTGCCGTTTCCTCCGCCCCCGGCGCCCCGGAGTGGCCGTCATGGCTCGCGGCACGCCTGCCCTCGGGCTGGCGCACAGATGAATGGGACCCCGTTCAGGCACTGTTCACTGCCGATCCCTGCAACCCGACGACCAGCGTGTTCGTCTGCTCCGTGGTCACCTGTGCCACTCATGTGGCGAGCAACGGATCCCGCTGCGACGCCTGCCGGAAAGCCCGATATCTCCTGGGGAACCCTGCGGACTTCGACACCTCGCACACCCCAGATCCAGCACGCCGCAGGCCCAACACCTCAGCGAGCGGGGCGATGCCGGGCATCTCCCAGTTCTCGCTCGCGGGTGTGAGTCCTGCAGTCCGCCAGGAGCTCCTGTACGGGCTTCAGCAGCGCGACGACGCCGGGATCAGCCTGGTCCCCCAGCGGGTACGCCGCATTGTGGCCGGCCTCCCCGCCGGACTCGGCTCGCTCCTCGACCTGAACGCCTCCTTCTCCTCCGGGCTTCCGGCTGCGGCCTCCGGCGTCCTGAACGGTGTTCTCCTGCACGTCCGACGCGCACGCGTCGAGTTCGAGGGCACCGATCCGACCTCGGGCGACGTATGGGAGTGCGCCCTCATCGGGCTGACGGCAGGGCGCGGTCGCAAGTATGCCGCTGTCCACGGCGACATCGACTTCCGTCCGGTACGGCAGCGTTGGCTGCGGGAACTGGTCAAAGAGTACGGCCGCACGGCACGCCCCAACGTCATGGACCTACGGCAGACCGCCTACGCGGCGACCATCGCGTCCTCCGCATTGGCAGGCCGCCCCCACGGGGATGAGCCGGGGCTCCTCGCCATGGCTGACATGAACGCCGTGGTGGACCTGTTCCGAATCACCAAGCGCCCCGAGGACGGTCACGACTACTCCACCAGCCACCGCAGGGCCCTGCTCCGCCACTGGCGCACGTTCCTGGAATACGCCCGTCAGGCCGGGATGATGGACCACGTGCCCGGCGGGTTCGCGCTCAACCCCCGCTTCCACAGCATCGCCGCCGTGGAAGTGACCGAGGACGATCTCGGCCGCGCGATCCCCGAGCACGTCATCGCCCAGCTCGACGTGCACCTCGGGCTGCTGGGCACCTCGACGGGGTACGCGAGCGGCGGCTGGACGGCCGCCGACTTCGCGCGGATGTACCAGGTGGTCTACACGGTTCTCCGGGACACCGGTCGACGTCCGGGAGAGGTCACCAGCCTGCGCCGCGACTGCCTGGAGCGGGTCGACGGCAAACCGACGCTGCTCTACGACAACCACAAGCGGCGACGCCACGGCCGCCGGCTGCCGGTCTCGGAGAGCACCGCCCAGTTGGTCGAAACCTGGCAGAAGGAGCTCGACGCACTGCCAGCCGTCCCGGGATGCACCCAGTGGCTGTTTCCCTCGCCGGGCCAGCGCAATCGTCCACGCCGTGGGCATCTGAACGCTGCGCAGTTCTCCAACAGGATCTTCCGCGACTGGGTCGACGAGATGATCCCGGACCTCGTGGACGAGCGACTCGACGAGGACGGTGCTCCGCTCGCCTACGACCGTACCCAGGTCGTCCCGTACGGCTTCCGCCATGCGTACGCCCAGCGCCATGCGGACGCGGGCACCCGCCCCGATGTCCTGCGTGAACTCATGGACCACCGCTCACTGGACGTGACGATGGGGTACTACAAGGTCTCCCTCGGCCGGAAACAGGAGGCCGTACGGACGGTCGCTGCACTCGCCGTGGACCGGAACGGTGCGGCCCGCGGCTTCAGCGATCCCCTCGCCTACGAGGTGGAGAGCGTCGGGGTCCCCTACGGCGGCTGCACCGAGCCAAGCAACGTCAAGGCCGGCGGCGGGCACTGCCGCATCCGCTTCCAGTGCGCCGGATGCGACTTCTACCGACCTGATCCCTCCTACCTCCCCGCCCTGGAGCAGCAGATCGCGGACCTGCGGGCCGACAAGGAAGCCGCCCTGGCGATGGAGGCCGCCGACTGGGTCGTTCGCAATCTCGACGACCAGATCCGCGCTTACTCGAAGTCAGCCGACGAGATGCGGCGGAAGCTTGACGCGCTCCCCGCCGAGGAGCGGGCCGCCGTCGAATCCGCCTCACGCGAACTGCGCAAGGCTCGTTCGGCAGCGGCTTTCGTCCCCCTGCAGGCACTGACCACACGGAGCTCGGAATGAAACGCCCCGCCGCTTCCGGGGGCAACGACCGGAACGCCCGGGTCGAACGTCTACGCGTCAGCCGCGCCAAGGACAGCGAAGACAAGACCAGGCGTGCGCTCGACGCCGTGGACGGCCTTCTCCGCTCGGGACGACGGGTCACCGTCACCCAAGTGGCACGGGATGCCTCGGTGTCCACGTGGTTCGTCTACAACCAGCCTCAGGTGCATCAGGCCGTTCAGGACGGCATCACCGCCCAGCGAGCGCGGGGGCACCAGAACTCCCTCGCTCCGGAGGCATCTCGGGTGTCTCCAGCCGGGTTGCGGACGGATCTTGCACTGGCTCGCGAAGAGATCAAGGACCTCAAGAAGGAGCGCGATCGGCTCCGTAACCGGGTCAGGCTGTCTCTCGGCGCCGAGTTGGAGGGCGTGAACCGGAATGAGCTGATCGAGCGGGTACAGCAGATCGAGCAGCGGAATGCCGCGCTGGAGCAAGCGTTGTCAGAGGCCAGGGATCAGATCGCCGCCCTGGAGGGCCAACTGAGTGAGGCGGAGGACGATCTTACCGCCGCGCGAGCCAGTCTCCGCCGTGCCATGCGGTCCGTTCCGACCTCGTAATCCGTGCTCTGCTGCCACTCGAGGCTGTCCGGCTTGAGTGTCGTCTGCCGGACAGCCGTGAGGGGCGGAGTCAGAACGGGGGATCGCTAAAGAGTGAGCCGGTCCAGACAGGTGGGACCGGCTCCGAATCGCGCTGCTGAAGGAGCATGACAGCGTCCTTGACGCGACCCAAGTCGATGAGGTGGCCGGCCAGGTCATGGCTGTTCGCGGAAGCTTGCTGTTCAAGAACGGCAACCGCCTCCTCGGTGCGTCCGGCGCCAGCAAGTAGCTCGGCGATGTGCGGCACCGCGTACGAGGTGGATCCCTCTGGGTGGGAGCGGGCCTGCGCGATCGCTGCGTCGACCCCGTCGCGGGCGGCGATCAGCGGCAACCGTATCCAGTACAGGTCCCAGTCCTCCTCGCGCCCACGGGCGGCGGCGAGGGCGTCAAGGAGCGCCAGGCCGTCCTCGGGGCGGCCTTGGTCGAGGCAAAGGTTGGCCCACGTATGCAGGATCCAGTCGTCCCCGTTATGGGCCTCGGCCAGGTGCCGCATCACATCGACGCCTTCGCCCCCTCGGCCATGGCGTGCCAGGAGATCCGCCAGTCGCACCGTGCCGTGGCACCGGAAGTCCTGCGAGTCGCCCGACTGCCGGTACACGGCGATCGCGCCTTCCACGTCGCGTCGCTCCTCCAGCGCCTCGGCCAAGCGCTGCGCAGCGTGACCGTGGTGCTCGGTCACCGCGTACGCGCGAAGTTCCTCGATCCGATCGTGTCTCGCCAGCAGGTCGGCCAGCTGATCCCTGTTGTTGACGGATGTGATGTGCCGGGTACGCAGCAGGGCGATCGCTTCGTCGACGCGGTCCTGGCGTTCGCGGATCGTGGCAAGCAGCCCGATGGTGCTGTCGGGGTCCAGGCCGCTGCAGCACCACGGGCTGTCACACCGGTGCTGGTCGGGGATCCGAGCAGCCAGCAGCGCGGCGATGTCTTCGTCCCGGCCTGTTCCTTCGGCGATGTCGACCAGAGCGGCGGCGAGAAGCGAGTCCTCGATTCCGGCGCTCAGCCGAGTGATCGCCTCGTCCGTACGCCCGTGCCGGGCCAGCAGGCGCGCGAAGAACTCCAGCCGGAGTCCTCCCGTGCTCGCATACGGGCGGGACAGCGCGATCGCCTCCTCTGCCCGCCCCCAGCCCTCCAGCAGTTCCGCCTGGGTCCGGGCTGCCGGCCACCAGCCCGTGGCAACGTACGGAGCCAGCACCTCCAACGCCTGACTTTGCCGACCCTGGTCACCGATCAACCGCGCCCATGCCCGCGCGCAGAACCATTCCCCACAACGGGCCTGGACCTCCACCTCGTCATCGTGGCCGAGCTCAAGAAGCCGCGTGACCAGGAGCGGAGGGATGCAGCCGGACAAAGTCCGGGCCTGACGGTCGAGATCGGCAGCGTCCATGACTGCGCACCTTAGCCACCACGTCCGATAGGAACTCCGCAGCCCCGGGGCCAGGACAGTCATCGGGATGCTGTCAGCCCTTGCACTGCTTCAGCATCATCGCCTTGTCCGCCGTCGTCACCGGGAGCTCGTACTTGTCAGCGACCTGCGCGAAGCGGACCACGTACGAGCACCGGATCTTCTTGTTCGGCGGCAACCAGGACGCGGGCCCCGAGTCCCGCTTCGCCGAATTGGCGCGCCCTTCGACAGGAAGCAGATTGAGCACGTCGTTCGCCAGCTGCTTGCGCTTGCTCTCCGGCCATCGGGCGGCGCCCATCTGCCAGCTGTAGGAGAGCGGGACCACGTGGTCTATCTGCACCTCGTTGGCCTTCGCCTTCTTCCAAGCAATGTCCTTGCCGGTGTACGGGTCGTACAGGTCCATCGCAACGACCACGCAGTCGGAACCTGAACGGAGCTGCACGTGCCTCCCATGGAGTTTCAACAAGTCGTTCCGCGTGTCACAACCATTCCTCGCCAGCGGAACCCCGTCCGCCGTATCCATCCACGCGTATCCGAACTCATCCCGTTCGTAGCCCGTCTTCGGCCCACGCCCCTTTGTAGTGAGTCCTTGGATGAGCTTGCGTGCGTTGGCCTTGTCCGCTTCCGACGTAAGCGCGGCGAGCCCCGGCCTCGTCCCGTCGGAATTCGTCAACGGGCTCACCGCCTGGCCGGCAGCTGCGTCCGGTCCGGATCCTGCGGAACTTCCGCCCGGCTCCAGGCCATCACAGCCTGCAACGCACGCGGTGACAAAGACGGCCGAAAGCACAGCCTTCTTCCCGCGAGTCCGCAGGAGTTTGTGACTCATGTGCCTCTCACTACGCACAGCTGACCACACCCTGCATGCGCTGCGAGAACAGATCCATCACGGCGCGAAGCATAGAGATAACGCGGGTGCCGCAGCCGTTGCGGTCGGTGTCGATCCATGCCGATCCGAACTCGTCACGGTCGTAACCGGTCTTCGGGGCCCGGCCCTTGACCGTGAGGCCCTCGGCCGCCTGCAGCGCGCTGCCGCCGGGTGCCGGTGCCGCCTCGGAACGTGCGGGGTCCGGCAGTTCGTCGAGGGAGTCGCACCCGGTCAGGGCCAGAGAACCCGTCAGGGCCACGGTCACCAGAGCGAGGAGGCGGTTTCGGGGGCTCGCTGCGTCAGAAGGCTTCACAGCGGACCAGATTAGGCGTCAGGCCGGCGTGACGGCACGGGGCGGGTGTCTCCCCCGTCACGACACGGGCCAGTGCCGTCACGCCGGCCCGGGCCGGCTCACACCTTCCCGATCCCCAGCGTCGTCTCGGACGGCAGGAGCCCCGAGCCGATCGTCTCCACCCACAGCGGCCCCAGCAGTTTCACGAGCCGTTCCCGCGCCTCGGCACCGAGCGCCCGCCAGGGCTGCGCCGCGCTCTCGTCCGTACGGCGTTCGACCTCGGCGCGCAGCGCGCGGCCCGCGAGCGTGGCCGTCCCGTCCTCCTCCAGCAGCCCTCTCGCGGCCAGCCGGGCACGGGCGGCCCCCCACTCCTCACCGCTCCATCCCCGGCTCGCGAAAACCTCCGGGCGGGCGGCACCGACGGCCGCGAAGGAGACCAGCGACTCCACCGGATCGAGTCCCGCCCCCACGAGCGCCGCCACATGGCCGTCCCCCCGGTGCTCCCGCAGGATCGTCGCCGCGTGCCAGAGCGCCACATGTGGCTCGTCCGGCCAGGGCAACGCGGCAGCGGCTCCGGCGAGGGGACGCCCGGCCACGTCCGCCGCCGACGCCGCCCGCCGGGCGAGCGCCGCGGCCTCGGCGAGCTCCGGCCCGTCCACCCGGTCCCCGAACAGCGCCCGATACGCCCGGTCCACCGCTCTCGCCCTGGCCGCGAGCACGGCCTCCGGGGAGGCGACGGACCAGACGGCCGGCACGTACGCGCCGACCATCCGGGGATCGAAGCTGTGGAACGTCCTCGTCACCCGGTCCGCGTCCACCGCCCCGAGCGGCGCGGCACGCCAGGCGAAGTAGCTGGGCCACCGCTCGTCGGTGGCGTACCCCAGCGCCGCGGCCTCCTCGAAGGCCTCCGGCGCGTAGTAGACGACGGCGTGCAAGGGCTCCAGCAGGTGCCACATCTGACGCACGCGACCCCATTCGTCGGACATCTCCCGACCTCCCGCTCCCCGGTCAATCTTGTCAGTGACTAGATACTCAGGGTGCGCCGCGACCGTAAACTTGTCAATGCCTAGATTCCGCGTACCGTACGTGCCATGACCAGCGAACGCGCCTACCACCACGGTGACCTGCGGCGGACCCTGCTCGCCGCCGCCCTCGACGTCATCACCCAGGAAGGCCCCGACGCCCTGTCCCTGCGCGATCTGGCACGCCGCGCGGGTGTCTCGCACGCCGCGCCGGCCCACCACTTCAAGGACCGCACCGGCCTGCTCACCGCCGTGGCCGCCGAGGGGTACGCGCTCTTCGCGGACGCCCTCGCCGAGGCCCCCGACCTCCAGGAACGGGGCGTGGCCTACGTACGGTTCGCCGCCAGGCACCCCGCGCACTTCCAGGTGATGTTCCGCCCCGAGCTGTACCGGCCCGACGACACGGCCCTGCTCACCGCGAAGGCGCGCGCCACGGACGAGCTCCGCGCGGGTGTCGACGGCCTTTCCGACGCCGCCCGTGGCGAGGACGCCCGGCTCGCGGGCATCGCCGCCTGGTCGCTCGCCCACGGCTTCGCCACCCTGCTACTGACGGGCAACCTCGCCGACGCCATGGAAGGCCGCACCCCGGAGGCCGCCTTCCGCTCACTGACCGGCCTGATCTTCACGCGCCGAGACGACGACGAGGAATGACCGGGGGCCCTGCGGACCTTCCCGCACCCAACGGCGATCAGGCGGAGCCGGGCGTGAACTCGTACTGCACCTCGTAGAGATGGCCTGCCTTCACCATCACCGTGGCCTCGATGGCCCGGTCATGGTCACTGAGGACGACACGCAGAGTGCGCAGCACGGGAAGGTCCCCGGGAAGCCTCAGCAGCCGGTACTGATCCTGCGTGGCCACACGCGCGGACACCCGGTCCACACTGAGCCTGGGCGGATGGCCGAGCGAGGCGAGCAGAGTGGGCGTGCCGCCGGGAATCCTACGGCGCTCGGTGATCGCGGTTCCCCGAGCGATGTCCATCGGGTAGTACGAGGCGACGAGCTCCGCGGGCTCACCATCGATCGACAGCACCTGGCGCCGAAGGGCGGCCGCCTCTCCCTGCCGCAGGCCCAGTGCGTCGGCCACGTCAGCCGGGGGCACCGCCTCCGCCACTTCCACGAGCGTGCTGTGCGCCTGGACGCCGGAGCGCTCCGCCTCGGCCAGCCAGCGGTACGGCTCACCGGAGACCGCAGGCGCCATGTACGACGCGGGGCGGATCGTCCGCTGCCGGTGGTCGCGCACGGTGACCGAAGCCCCGGCCCTGCCGATCACCAACCGCTCCTCCTTCAAGAGGCGCAACGCCTTCTGGACGGTGGCGTTCGACGCCCCGAACCGCTCCTTCAACTGCGCGGTGGACGGAAGGCCGGCCCCGGGTGCCAGGTCACCCGACATGATCTCGTCCCGCAGATCGGCCGCGATGCGCTCGTGAAGGGAGCGACGGTCCACGGCTTCCCCTTCGTGTCCGGACACGCTCATCCGATCCTGATCTCGTACCGCAGTCGCTGGCCGCCCGGCGGCATGACCATCACGTCGGCCTGGACCGGCCGATCGTGCGCGTCCAGAGTGAGCCGTATCAGTTCAAGTACCGGCACATCCCCGTCCACGGCCAGAGCGACCCGCTCATCCTTCGTGGGCATGCGCGCGACCACCTCTTCCTGCACCTTGACACCGACGTGGCCCAGCTCCGCCAGGAGGCGTACCGCCCCTCCACGGATCCTGGCGGTCCCTGCCAGCTTCGTACCCCGCGCGATCCGCGCCGGGTAGTAGGTGTCGGTCAACTCGCAGGGCACACCGTCGAGATACATGACCCTGCGCCGCTCGACGACCCGCTGCCCCTTGCCCAGACCGAGCAGCACGGCCACCCGGCCGGGGGCGTCCACCTCCCCGGCCCGCACGATCTCCTGCGTCCCCCGGTGCCCGCCGGCTGCCGCGTCGGCTGCCCAGACGTCACCGGCCCCTGCCCCGGAAGGCGCCAGGTAGCGGGCCGACGTGGTGACCGGAACTCCCTCGACCATTCTTCCTCCTCGAAACACCGCCGGGCCGTGTCGAGCACACGGTAGGCGAAGCCGCCCGGCTCCCCCAAAGCATACCTTGCCGCTTTTCGCGAATAGCGAATAGCGATACGGTCGCGCCGTTACGGCCCACGAGCAAGGCGGTGCACACCGTGCCTCTGTCACAGCAACGGCGCTTCCCACGACGGAAGACGTCCGTCCGCGCTTCACGCGATTTCGTCGACCAGGTCCTGACGGGGTGGCAGCTGGCCCCCCTGATCGCCGACATAAAGCTCTGCGTCTCCGAGCTCGCGACCAACGCGTTGCTCCATGGAGTGCCGCCGGGAAGGGAGTTCTCGGTGCGCCTGAGCGCCACCGACCACTTCGTACGCCTGGCGGTCCGCGACAGCGGGGGCGGCCGTCCGGCCGTCCGGCTCGTGGGCGAGGAGAGCGGTTCGGGCCGGGGTCTGTTCCTCGCCCGGCAGCTGGCCGCGGAGTTGGGTGTCGACCACCATGCCGTCGGCAAGACGGTCTGGGTGGCCTTTGACCGGCCCCCCTGTCCGTAGCGCCGGGAGGACGTCGGCCCCGCCGGGAGTCACGGCGGGGCCGGAGCGGACGACCCTGCCCTAAGACCCCAGGATCGTCGTGAGGAACTCCCCGGTCCACGACAGGAGTTCGCGCCCCACCACCGGCTTCCCACCGATCCGGCCGGCCGTCGGCCGAGGCACGAGGATCTGCCGGGCCGCCGGCTTGAAGATCGTCTTCGGATGCAGCCGCTTCAGCCGCAGCTCCTGCGACTCCCTCAGCTCCACGGGCGCGAAGCGGATGTTCGGTCCCTGCAGCACGATCTCGCCCACCCCGCAGGCCCGGGCCAGCATCCGCAGGCCCGCCACCAGCAGGAGGTTCTCCACCGGCTCCGGCAGCTTGCCGTAGCGGTCGGCGAGCTCCTCGCGCACCGCCCGGATGTCCTCCTCCGAGTTCGCCGAGGCGATGGCGCGGTACGCCTGGAGGCGCAGCCGCTCACCCGGGGCGTAGTCGTGCGGGACGTGCGCGTCGACCGGGAGCTCGATCTTGACCTCCAGCGGCGGCTCCTCCTCGACGCCGCCGTCCACCGCCGCCCGGTAGTCCGCCACCGCCTCGCCGACCATCCGGATGTACAGGTCGAAGCCGACGCCGGCGATGTGACCGGACTGTTCACCGCCGAGCAGGTTTCCCGCGCCGCGGATCTCCAGGTCCTTCATCGCCACGTACATGCCCGCACCCATCTCGGTGTGCTGGGCGATCGTCGCCAGCCGCTCGTGCGCGGTCTCCGTCAGCGGCTTCTCCGGCGGGTACAGGAAGTAGGAGTAGCCCCGGTCCCGGCCACGGCCCACACGACCGCGCAGCTGGTGCAGCTGGGAGAGACCGAAGTTGTCGCCGCGCTCCACGATCAGCGTGTTGGCGTTGGAGATGTCGATGCCGGACTCGACGATCGTCGTGGAGACCAGCACGTCGAACCTCTTCTCCCAGAAGTCGACGACGACCTGCTCCAGCTGACTCTCCCCCATCTGCCCGTGAGCCGTCGCGATCCGCGCCTCGGGCACGATCTCGCGCAGCCGCGCCGCGGCCCTGTCGATGGACTCGACCCGGTTGTGGATGTAGAACACCTGGCCCTCACGCAGGAGTTCACGACGCAGGGCCGCGCCGATCTGCTTCTCCTCGTACGGCCCGACGAACGTGAGGACGGGGTGCCGCTCCTCGGGGGGCGTCGTGATCGTCGACATCTCGCGGATGCCCGTGACGGCCATCTCGAGCGTACGGGGGATGGGCGTCGCCGACATCGTCAGCACGTCCACGTTGGCCCGCAGCTTCTTCAGCTGTTCCTTGTGCTCGACGCCGAAGCGCTGCTCCTCGTCGACGATGACCAGGCCCAGGTCCTTGAACTTGGTCTCCGACGAGAACAGCCGGTGCGTGCCGATGACCAGGTCCACGGACCCGTCCTTCAGCCCCTCCAGCGTCGCCTTCGACTCGGTGTCCGACTGGAAGCGGCTCAGCGCCCGGACGTTGACGGGGAACTGCGCGTACCGCTCGGTGAACGTGCCGAAGTGCTGCTGGACCAGCAGCGTCGTGGGCACCAGCACCGCGACCTGCTTGCCGTCCTGGACCGCCTTGAAGGCCGCGCGCACCGCGATCTCCGTCTTGCCGTAACCGACGTCGCCACAGATCAGCCGGTCCATGGGGACGGACTTCTCCATGTCCTCCTTCACCTCGGCGATCGTCGACAGCTGGTCGGGCGTCTCCGCGTACGGGAAGGCGTCCTCCAGCTCGCGCTGCCACGGCGTGTCCGGAGCGAAGGCGTGGCCGGGCGCGGCCATCCTCGCCGAGTACAGCTTGATCAGGTCGGCGGCGATCTCCTTGACCGCCTTCTTGGCCCGCTGCTTCGTCTTCGTCCAGTCGGCGCCCCCGAGCCGGTGCAGGGTCGGGGCCTCACCGCCGACGTACTTGGTGACCTGCTCCAGCTGGTCGGTCGGGATGTAGAGCCGGTCGCCGGGCTGGCCGCGCTTGGCGGGTGCGTACTCGACGAGGAGGTACTCGCGGGTCGCGCCCTGCACGGTGCGCTGCACCATCTCGATGTAGCGGCCCACCCCGTGCTGTTCGTGGACGATGTAGTCGCCGGCCTGGAGGGTCAGCGGGTCGACGGACTTGCGGCGGCGGGCCGGCATCCGGCCCAGGTCCTTGCTGGCGGTGCGCTGCCCGGTCAGGTCCGTCTCCGTCAGCACGGCCAGCTTCATGGCCGGATCGACGAAGCCGTGGTCGACGGCCCCGCACGAGACGTGGACGAGTGAGGGCGTGATCACGGTCAGGTCCGGGTCGAGCCGGGCGGCGATGCCCTCGCCGCCCAGCACCTCGACCGTGCGGGAGGCCGGCCCCTGGCCCGCGGTGACGTACACCGTGCGCCAGCCGTCCGCCAACCACCCCTTGGTGTCGGCGAGCGCACGGGCGGTGTCGCCCCGGTACGCCTCCGGGGCGTGCATCCCGAGCTTCAGCGTGTCTCCGTCGGGTTCCTCGTCGGCGGCGAACGGGGAGGTGGACCACCACATCATGCCCAGCTCACGGGCCCGGTCCCGGATGTCTGCGATGCCCCGCAGGGAGGCGGCCCCGACGTCGATCGGGGCCTCGCCACCGCCCGCCGTGGCCGCCCAGGACGCCTGGAGGAACTCCTGGCTCGTGGCGACGAGGTCCGCCGCCCGGGTGCGCACCCGCTCCGGGTCGCAGACCAGCGCCATCGAGCCCTTCGGCAGGACGTCGATCAGCAGCTCCATCTCGTCCACGAGCACCGGGGCCAGCGACTCCATGCCCTCGACGGCGATGCCCTCGGCGATCTTCCCCAGCAGCTCACCCAGCTCGGGGTGCGCCTCCGCCAAGGCCGCCGCCCGGGCGCGTACGTCCTCGGTGAGCAGCAGCTCACGACAGGGCGGCGCCCACAGCCCGTGCTCGGCGACCTCCAGGGACCGCTGGTCAGCGATCTTGAAGTAACGGATCTCCTCGACGTCGTCGCCCCAGAACTCCACCCGGAGGGGGTGTTCCTCGGTCGGCGGGAAGACGTCCAGGATCCCGCCGCGTACGGCGAACTCCCCGCGCTTCTCGACCAGCTCGACCCGGGCGTACGCCGCCGCCGCGAGGGCGTCCACGACCTCGCCCAGATCCGCCGTCTGCCCGCTGCTCAGCGCGACGGGCTCCAGGTCGCCCAGCCCCTTGACCTGCGGCTGGAGCACGGAGCGGACCGGAGCGACGACCACGCTGACCGGTCCGGTCTCCGGGTCGTCCTGCCGGGGGTGAGTGAGCCGGCGCAGCACGGCGAGGCGGCGGCCCACGGTGTCCGAGCGGGGTGAGAGCCGCTCGTGGGGCAGCGTCTCCCAGGAGGGGAACTCCGCCACGGTGTCGGGGGGCAGCAGGGTCCGCAGCGCCGCGGCCAGGTCCTCGGCCTCGCGGCCGGTCGCGGTGACGGCCAGCACGGTGCGCCCGGCCTCGCGGGCCAGGGCGGCCACGGCGAAGGGGCGTACGGCGGGCGGTCCGACCAGGTCGACGTGGGCCCGGTGGCCGTCGGATGCGGCCTTCACCGCTTCGGAGAGCGCCGGGTCGGTGACGACGACGTCCAGCAGACCGTGCAGGCTCATGAAGGGTTCCGTCCGGTGGGGCGAGTGAGCAACGCGAAGGACCCGACACGTGGGACGGGCCGGGGTGTCCAGCGTACGACGCCGGTGTGTCACTCGCGCGAGGGAACGCCGTTGTCCGTACGGCGGCGGCGGGGCTAGCCTTGGTCCAGCAGTTAGTCCATCTCTGGCCCGAGCGAGGCGTCATGGAAGCAGGCCGGCAGTACAACGTGCACGAGGCCAAGACCCACTTCTCCCGGATACTGCAGCAGGTCGAGACCGGCGAGGAGGTCGTGATCAGCCGGGCCGGGGAGCCCATCGCGAAGGTCGTGCCCCTTCATCCGAAGGTACGGCGGACCGGTCGCGGATCCCTCCGGGGACAGATCCACATCCCCGACAACTTCGACGAGCTTCCGGACGACATCGCCGACGCCTTCGGGATGCGCTGATGCGCCTCCTGCTCGACACCCACGTCGCCCTGTGGTGGCTCGACGACTCCCCTGAACTCTCCGACGAGCTGAAGGACCTCATCGACACGGAGCCCGCCGTCTACCTCAGTGCCGCGACTCCGTGGGAGATCGCCATCAAACAGTCGGCCGGAAAGTTGGCTGGTCCCGATGACCTGGCCGAGCGGGTCCGCGACTGCCAGCTGACCAGTCTCGCGATCACCGCTGGGCACGGCGTCAAAGCAGGCCGCCTCCCTCCGCTCCACCGCGATCCCTTCGACCGCATCCTCGTCGCCCAGGCACAGACCGAAGGACTGACGGTCGTCACCCGCAACAAGTGGATCCCCCAGTACGACGTACCGGTCATGCACGCCTGACGACGGCGGCCATGACACGATCCGGCCCCGGGCGCTCGGAGGAGCGCCCGGGGCCGGATCCGTCATCCTGCGTCCGGCACCGTCACCCGTCCGTGGCGATCGCGTTCAGGACGTTCATCCGGCCGGCCCGGAAGGCCGGGACCAGTGCGGCGAACAGTC
Source organism: Streptomyces sp. NPDC005752 (assembly GCF_040630715.1). Classification (NCBI taxonomy): domain Bacteria; kingdom Bacillati; phylum Actinomycetota; class Actinomycetes; order Kitasatosporales; family Streptomycetaceae; genus Streptomyces; species Streptomyces sp. NPDC005752. The sequence goes on from NZ_JBEXYB010000010.1 coordinate 104,864, forward strand.
CCACGAAGGCCGAGGCGACGAAGACCGTGATGATCGTCGGCCACGGGATCTCCAGGACACCGAGCCCTTCCAGGGCCAGCAGCTTCTGGGCCGAGGTGCCCCAGCCCATGCCCAGGCCGAGTCCGAGCAGCGCGCCGAACAGGGCGATCACCACGGACTCCAGCCGGATCATGCGCCGCAGCTGGCGGCGGGAGAGGCCGATCGCCCGCATCAGGCCGATCTCCCGGGTCCGCTCGACGACCGAGAGGGCCAGGGTGTTCACCACCCCGAGCACCGCGACGATGATCGCCAGGGCGAGCAGGCCGTACACGATGTTCAGCAGCTGGCCGACCTGGCCCTTCAGGTCCTCCTTGAAGTCGGCCTGGTTCTGCACCTTGTACTGCGGGTACGCGGCGAGCGAGCTCTTGAGGGCGGCGTACGCCTCCTTCTCCTTGCCGTCCTGCGCCGAGGCGAACATGATCATGTTCGTGGGCATCCTGTCGGCGTCGACGTAACGCTCGGCGGTCGTGGTGTTGATGTACATCGCGCCCTGGTCGACGGTCGTGTCGTCCGAGGTGATCGCCGCGACCTTCAGCTTCGCGGTCCCGCCGGCCTTGAACGCGACGGTGATCTCGTCCCCCGTCTCGATCTTGTGCAGCGCGGCGTAGTCCGAGCCGACCGACATGGCGTTCTCGCCGTACGCCTTGGCCAGGTCACCGGCCACGGTCGTGCGCCGCAGGTCCTGCGGGTACGTCGGGTCGGCGGCGGTGACGTGCTCGTCGGCGGTCGACCCGTCGGGGTTGGTGAGCTTCGCGGCGAGGACCTTGTAGTCGGTGACGTGCTCGATGCCCGGGACCTTCTTGATGGCCTCGGCGGCCTGCGGGACGATCAGCTGTCCGGTGTTCGACTGGACGATGAAGTCCGTGCCGACCGACTTGTCCAGCTCGTCGGTGGCCGAGGCGACCATGGAGGAGCCGACGACCGAGAGGCAGGCGACCAGGGCGAGGCCGATCATCAGGGCGGCGCCGGTCGCTCCCGTACGACGCGGGTTGCGCAGCGCGTTGCGCTCCGCCAGGCGCCCCACCGGGCCGAACAGCCGCAGGACGACGACGCCGAGGACCCGGACGACGCCACCGGCGAGCAGTGGGCCGATCACGATGAACCCGATCAGGGTGAGGACCACGCCGAGGCCCAGGTAGAGCGAGCCCTCGCTCGCCTCGTCGACCCGGGTCGTCGCCCACAGGCCGGCAGCACCGGCACCGGTGAGGACCAGGCCGAGCACCGCCCGGATCCAGCCGGACCTGGTGTCCGCCGGGGTGCCGGCGTCGCGCAGGGCGGCCATCGGGGAGACCCTGCCGGCCCGGCGGGCCGGGACGTACGCGGCGAGGACGGTGACGACGATGCCGAGCGCCAGCCCGATCACCGGGGTCGTCCAGGCGATCGTGAGGTCCTTGGTGGACAGTTCCATGCCGATGGCGCCCATGAACTTCATCAGGCCCACGGCGAGGCCGATGCCGGCGGCGACACCCAGGACCGATCCGACGATGCCCAGGAGTACCGCCTCGACGAGCACGGACCGGTTCACCTGCTTGCGGCTGGAGCCGATGGCCCGCATCAGCCCGATCTCCCGGGTGCGCTGGGCGACCAGCATCGAGAACGTGTTGACGATCAGGAAGATGCCGACGAGGAAGGCGATCCCGGCGAAGCCGAGCATCGCGTACTTCATGACGTCCAGGAAGGAGCCCATGGAGTCCTTGTTCGCGGCGGCGGCCTCCTTCTGGGTCTGCAGCTTGTACGCCGCCGGACCGCCCAGGGCCGAGGCGACGTCCGTCTTCAACTCGGTGTCCGCGACTCCCGCTTCGGCGGTGACCGAGATGTGCGAGAAGACGTCGGGGGCACCCAGCAGCTTCTGCTGCGCGGTGGCGGTGTCGAGGTAGACGACGGCAGCGCCGGGGTTCGTGACGGTGAACGCCGCGATACCGGTGATCTTCGCCCTGATGTCCCCGGTGACGGCGATGGTGCGCACCTCGTCACCGAGCTTCAGGCCGTGCTTCTCGGCCGTGTCCGCGTCGATCATCGCTTCGGTGGGGCCGCGCGGGGCGTGGCCTGAGGTGATCTCCATGGACCGCAGGTCGTTCTCGGTCCAGTTGCCTGCGATGGTCGGGGCACCGGTGTCGGACCCGAGGTTCTTGTCCTGGGCGTCGACGAGCGTGACGGCCATGCTGACGACCGCGCCCTCGGCTTTCTTCACCCCGTCCACGCCGGCGACCTCGGCCACGACGGACGCGGGGAGCGCCTCGGGTTTGCCGGTCTCCGGGAGGTCCTCGGCGTCGGCCGCCGCCTTCGGGCTGACCGTGACGTCCGCGGACGTCGCCGCGAAGAGCTTGTCGAAGGTGGCGTTCATCGTGTCCGTGAGGACGAGCGTGCCGCACACGAACGCCACCGACAGCAGGACGGCGACGGCGGAGAGCGCCATCCGCCCCTTGTGCGCGAGGAAGTTGCGCATCGAGGTCTTCCACACGGTCATGACGTCCGCCCGCGCGCGTCGAAGTCCTTCATGCGGTCCAGGACCTGCTCGGCCGTCGGGTTGCGCATCTCGTCGACGATGGAGCCGTCCGCGAGGTAGAGGACACGGTCCGCGTAGGAGGCGGCCACCGGGTCGTGGGTGACCATGACGATGGTCTGGCCGAGCTCGTCGACCGACCTGCGCAGGAAGGACAGCACCTCGGCGCCGGCCCGCGAGTCCAGGTTCCCCGTGGGCTCGTCACCGAAGATGATCTCGGGGCGGGCGGCGAGCGCCCGGGCCACGGCCACGCGCTGCTGCTGACCGCCGGAGAGCTGGGTGGGCCGGTGCTTCAGCCGCTCGGTGAGGCCGACGGTCTCCACGACCTGCCGAAGCCATCCCTCGTCGGGTCTGCGGCCCGCGATGTCCATCGGCAGCGTGATGTTCTCGAGGGCGTCGAGCGTGGGGAGGAGGTTGAACGCCTGGAAGATGAAACCGATCCGGTCCCGTCGCAGCTGCGTCAGCTTCTTGTCCTTGAGGCCCGTGATCTCGGTGTCGGCCAGGTGGATCTGCCCCGACGTCACCGTGTCCAGGCCGGCCAGGCAGTGCATCAGGGTCGACTTGCCGGACCCGGACGGGCCCATGATCGCCGTGAACTGCCCTCGGACGATGTCCACGTCGACGTGGTCGAGTGCCACGACCCGGGTCTCGCCCGCCCCGTACGCCTTGACGACCTGCCGCGCTCGCGCAGCTACGGCCGTATGCCCTCCAGTGTCCCCGTGCCTGGGAATGGTTACAGCCGTTGTCACGGTTTTTCTCCTATGTCGGTCGATGCGCGGACGTCTCTGTGTACGGTCCGAGTCTCGGGTGGGAAGGGGGTCCGGCGCGCTGGTGCCCGGCGCAGTCTTCGAGGGGGGTTTCCCCCACCCCGTTCCCTGTGGCCGGCCGCATCGGCGGTGCGGTAACACGCTAAGGAAGGGGACGCACCCGTCACGTCCTCCGGCGGGAGGAACGGCCCCCGGGCACAACTACGTAGCTCCCCCTAAGGGTCCAAGCCCCAAGGACGGGACCCGAGTAGGGGTCTCACGCCTCGGCCTGCGGTTCCCGCAGGACCGCGGGTGGTGGGACAGTGACCCCCAGGAAATAGATGCATAGGGAAGGGACTCCTGTGGGCGGCACGAACGGCACCGGCGGCAAGGACAGCCCCGAAGCGGTGCACGGGGCAGCTCCCCCCGTAACGGCACCGGACGCCGACCGCGCCCGCCGCCCGGTCGCCGCGGCCCTCATGCTCGGCATGGGCCTCGCCGCCATCGACGGGACGATCGTCGCCACCGCCGTCCCCCAGATCGTCGGCGACCTGGGCGGCTTCTCCGTCTTCTCCTGGCTCTTCTCCGGCTACCTGCTCGCCGTGACGGTCACCCTGCCGGTGTACGGGAAACTCTCCGACACCTTCGGCCGCAAGCCCGTCCTGATCACCGGCATCATCCTCTTCCTGGCCGGCTCCCTGCTCTGCGCCGCCGCCTGGAACATGGCGGCCCTCATCGCCTTCCGCGTCGTCCAGGGCCTCGGCGGCGGCGCTCTCCAGGGCACGGTGCAGACCATCGCCGCCGACCTGTACCCGCTCAGGGAACGGCCGAGGATCCAGGCGAAACTGTCCACCGTCTGGGCCACCTCAGCCGTGGCAGGACCCGCCGTCGGCGGACTTCTCGCCGCGTACGCCGACTGGCGCTGGATCTTCCTCATCAACCTGCCGGTCGGTGCCGTCGCCCTCTGGCTGGTGGTCCGTCACCTCCATGAACCCGCCCGGCCGCGCCCCGCCGCCCGCCCCCGCATCGACTGGGCGGGTGCCCTCGCGGTCTTCGCCACCGGCGCGCTCCTGCTGACCGCACTCGTCCAGGGCGGCGTCGCCTGGCCCTGGCTGTCCCTCCCCTCACTGGGACTGCTGGGGGCCGCCGCCGCACTCGCCGGCCTGACCGTCGTGATCGAGCGCCGCGCCGCCGAACCCGTCATCCCCGGCTGGGTCTGGCGGCGGCGCACCATCGCCTCGGTCAACCTCGCCCTCGGCGCGATGGGGCTGCTGATGGTCGCGCCGACCGTCTTCCTCCCGACGTACGCCCAGTCGGTCCTCGGACTCGGCCCGATCGCCGCCGGGTTCGTCCTGTCCGTGATGACCCTGAGCTGGCCCGTCGCCGCAGCCCTGTCCGACCGGGTCTACAACCGCGTCGGCTTCCGCCGCACCGCGATCATCGGCATGTCGGGGGCCCTGCTGGCCCTGCTCTGCTTCCCCCTGCTGCCCTACCCCGGCGCCGCCTGGCAGCCCGCCCTGCTGATGCTGCTGCTCGGCGCGACACTCGGCCTCTTCCAGCTCCCGCTGATCATCGGCGTGCAGTCGACGGTCGGCTGGACCGAGCGCGGTACGACGACGGCGTCCGTGCTCTTCTGCCGTCAGGTCGGCCAGAGCGTGGGGGCCGCCCTCTTCGGCGCCGTCGCCAACGGGGTGCTCGCCTCCCGGCTGGCCGGCGCCCCCGTGCCGGGGCTGCCGGGTGACCTGGACGCCGTGTCCCGCGCCCTGGAGGACCCCGCGGCGCTCTCGGCCGCAGCGACGGACCACCTGCGGCGTGCCGTCGACACCGCCACCGACCATGTCTTCACCGGTGCGGCCGTGGCGGCCGGACTGGCCCTGCTGGTACTGGTGTTCGTCGCCCCGCGCCGCTTCCCGGTGCTGGCCGAGCACGAGGACACCGCCCCGGCCCCCAGGGGCTGAACCGCGCCTCCCCTGCCCGGGCGGTTACGCCTGATCCGGGAGCCGGTCCCAGAAGTGGTCGACGATCTCCTCGAGGTAACGCCGCCCGTCCTCGCCGGAGGCGGTGCTGCCACCGGCCCGGCTGAGCGTGGCGGCCATGAGCGCCTGGTACTCGTGATACATGGAGTCCAGCGGCTCGTTCAGCTCCTTGCGCTCCACGGAGATGAGCTTGGCGATGGAGCGGACGTGGGCCTGCCACCGCGTGGTGACGGCCTCGGTGAGCATGCGTGCGAGTTCGCCCTCCAGTCCGGTGACGGCGACGAAGTCACGCGGGGGCAGTCTGAGCACATGGCCGAGTTTCGCGGACTGCCTCTTGTCCCCGCTCCACCGGCCGGCCTCCTCCATACGGACGTAGGCGTCCAGCGGCACACCCGTGCCGCGGGCGACGTCCTCGGCGGCGACCCCCTGGGCGATGCGGTGCTCGCGCAACGTCCGCGGGCGTCCCATGAGTTCCCGGGGATGGCACCACAACGCCCCCGCCAGAGCCGCCAGTTCACCCGCACTGGGCAGAGCGGTGCCGCCTTCCCAGGCAGCGACGTGCTCAGGCGTGACGTAGGCCGTGCCGAAGGAGGCCCGCATGCCGTAGGCGACGTGACCGTGGGCCATCCCGAGCTTCTCACGCAGGGCTCGGGCAGCACGCGCATTGAAAGGGAGTGGTGGGTGCACGCACAGAACGTAAGGGGAGTGTGACTGGAAAGCCATGGTCGCTGTCGCCTGCATCACGGTTTGACGCAATAGATCACCGGCGATTCCGTAGGAACCGACAGGCAGATTTCGTCCCGTAACTCTCTTTCCAAACAGGGCACTTGATGGTCACAGCACGGCACGTATGATCCGCACCCAAGGTGCCGCATGTGTGTTCGCACAACTGCCTGCCAGTCATACCGGGCAGCGGCGGTTCCCCGTCCCCCATCGACCGCAGGCCCAGGAGACACCGTCATGCACCCCAGCAAGACCAGCCCGGCCGAGATACCACCGACCAGATCCGGTGGCGCGCTCGACAGGTTCTTCCGCATCACCGAACGCGGATCGACCTACGGCCGGGAAGTACGTGGTGGATTCGCCACCTTCTTCACCATGGCGTACATCCTCGTGCTCAACCCGATCATCCTCGGTGGCGCGGAGGACAAGTTCGGCAACCAGCTGGACACCGTCCAGCTGGTGACCGCCACCGCCCTGGTGGCCGCGGTGATGACCCTGATCATGGGCGTGGGCGGCAACCTCCCGCTCGCCCTGGCCGCGGGCCTCGGCATCAACGCCGTCGTCGCCTACCAGGTCGCCCCCCTGATGGCCTGGGACGACGCGATGGGCCTCATCGTGCTCGAGGGCCTGCTGATCTGCGCACTGGTGGCGACCGGCCTGCGCGAAGCGATCATGTACGCCATCCCGCAAGCCCTCAAGCAGGCCATCAGCGTCGGCATCGGGCTCTTCATCGCCTTCATCGGCTTCGTCGACGCCGGATTCGTCACCCGCATCCCGGACGCCGCGAGCACCACCGTGCCCGTCCAGCTCGGCACCGGCGCACTCACCGGCTGGCCCATGCTCGTCTTCTGCCTCGGCGTGATCCTCACGGTCGTCCTGCTCGCCCGCCAGGTCAAGGGCGCCATCCTCATCAGCATCGTCCTGATGACCGTCCTGTCCATCGTCGTCAACCAGCTCGCCGAGGTCAGGTCCTGGGGCCTGACCGCCCCCTCGGTGCCCGACTCCCCCGTCGCCGCACCCGACTTCGGGCTGCTCGGCCAGTTCGACCTGTTCGGCTCGTTCGGACAGATCAGCGTCCTGACCGTCGTCCTGCTGATCTTCACCCTCATCCTGTCGGACTTCTTCGACACGATGGGCACCGTCGTCGGCGTCACCGCCGAAGCCGGACTCCTCGACGAACGGGGCCAGGTCCCCGGCCTCGGCCGCGTCCTGCTCATCGACGGTGCGGCCGCCGTGGCCGGCGGCGCCGCCTCCTCCTCGTCCGCCACCACCTACATCGAGTCCGCGGCGGGCGTCGGCGAAGGCGCCCGCACCGGCTTCGCCAACCTCATCACCGGTGGCCTGTTCGCCCTGGCCCTCTTCTTCACCCCGGTCCTGACCATCGTGCCGATGCAGGCCGCCTCCCCCGCGCTCGTCGCGGTCGGATTCCTGATGATGACGCAGGTCAAGCACATCGACTGGGACCGCTACGAACTCGCCGTCCCGGCCTTCCTCACCATCGTCGTCATGCCGTTCACCTACTCCATCACCAACGGCATCGGCGCCGGCTTCATCGCCTACGTGATCATCAAGGCGTGCCTGGGCAAGGCCCGGGAAGTCCACTGGCTGCTCTGGGCCACCGCGGCGCTCTTCCTCGTCTACTTCGCCATCGACCCGCTGGAACAGCTCCTCGGGATCAAGTAGCACGAAGAACCGCCGCGAAGGCGGTCCCCGGGGTGCGAACCACACCGCTCCGGGAGACCGCCGTCGCGGGCACCACCCGCCGAAGCGCGGTCGCGCCGCGCGGCCCGACCCCACAGGACCGGGCGGGCCCGGACCCCCACGGCTCAGGCGGCCCGGACCCCCACGGCGGGGAACGAGGCAGACCACAGCGCGCCGCACGGGACGCGCGAGACCCGGCGAAGATCCGCGAACGCGGAGCCCGGGCAGCCGGAGGCCCTCGGCACCCGACGCACGCACCGGGTCCGACGCCCGCCGAGCGCTATTCCACCGGACCCGCCACCGCGCGCCCCGTCAGCGCCGCCAGCGAATTACGCACATGCGTCATGTGCGCCTGCACCTCCTCGCGACCCTCCTCGTGCTCCCGCAGGAGACGCTCCGTCTCCCGCACCACACGCTCCTCCGCCGTCCTCGCCTCCGACACCAGCTCCGCGGCCCGCGCCTCCGCGTCCTCCTGACCGTGCCGGGCCGCCTCCTTCGTCTCCGCCAGCTCCCGCCGCGCCCGCGCGAGCAGCGCCTCCCCACGCGCCGTCAGCTCCGCCTCACGCTCCGCCGTGGCAGCCTCAGCCCCGGCGATCTCCGCGTCCGCCGCCTTACTGCGCTCGGCGTGCTCCTGCTCCTGATGCGCCAGCACCCCCGCCGTACGGCGACGCGTCCCCGCCATCTCCGCCTCCGCGGCCGCACGCACCTCACCCGCATCCTGGCGCGCCTCACCCACCAGCGCCCCGGCCGCGTCCCGCGCCGCCGCCAGCTCCTCCTCCGCCCGCGCGTCCGCCGCAGCACGCAGCTCCCCCGCCCGCGCCCGCGCCGCGTCGCGGACCTCCCGGCCCGCCGCATCCGCCGCGTCTCCGAGCGACTGCGCCTCCTCCTGCGCCGCACCCCGCGCAGCCTCCGCCTCGGCCTCGGCCAGAGCCAGGATCTGCTGCGCCCGCTCCCCCAGCGACTGGTACGTCTGCGGCGCGAGCGAGGCCACCACCTCACCCAGCCGCGCCGACTCCTCCGCCAGCTCCTGGGCCATCCCGGTCAGCCGCGAGAGGCGCTCCAGAGCCCCGTCCCGCTCCGCCGACAGCGAGGCCACCACGCGGTCCACCTGCTCAGGGCGGTAACCACGCCCCCGCGAGCCGACAAAACCGTGCGCGGACACCGGTCCACCACTCATCCCTGAAGCCCTCTTCCCGCTCTCCGACTCCCCGACCATGAAGCAATACGCCAAGGATGCGGCAATTCGCCCGGAAGTCGGAATCGATCAGTTGCTTTCAGGACGGAAGCGACCCGCATCACAGAACCCGACACAAAAGGCGCCCACCCCCACCAGGGGGCGAGCGCCTCTCGCACACAAAAGATCAGACCCGATCCGAACGGATCACAGCAGCCCGTCCCACATCTGCTCCAGCAGAACCGACCACCAGCCGTCCGGCGAAGCGAGCGCCGCCGGATCGATCGCCACCAGCTGCGCCTGGAAATCGACCGTCCACCGGCCCGCCTGCTCCGGATTCAGCCCGAACCGCAACCGCCACATCCGGCCCAGCAACGCCATCGACCGCACGAACTCGGGCAGCCCCGTGTTCACGAACTGCGGCGGCACCGGCTGACCACCCGGCCCCGCCTCCACCGGAACAGCCACGATGTTCGCCGTCCCGTACTGCACACAGACGGCCCGGCCGAAGTCCGAACCCATCACCAGATACGAACCCGCGTCCGACGCCGGCTTCACCTGCCGCTGCGCCGCAAGCTCCGCCAGCGTAGGTATCACCGGATGCCCCGGCTGCGCCCAGAAGAACGGCCCGAAGTCAGCCGGCAGACCCGCCCACACCAGGGTCCGCGCCACCACCTCGGGCACACCCTGACGCGACACCGCCCGCTGGTCGAAACGCAGCACACCGGGACCGAACGCCCCGTGCAACTCCTCCGCCAGCGCCTCCGGCGGCAACGCCGCCGCAGGCGGCATCTGCGGCAACGGCGCCCGCACCGGAGCCGGCCGCGCCGGACCGTCCGCCACCTGATGCAGCTCACCTTGATGCGTCAGCAGATGCTGCATACCCTGCTGCCGGCTCGCATGATCCGTACCGTACGGCGCCACACTCGTGATCCTGACCTGCGGCCACGTCTCCCGGATCATCCGAGCGCAGTAACCACCCGGAAGCTCGCACGACTCCAGCTCCGTGTGCAGCTCGATCACCTGCTGCGGCGGCACGTTCATCGCGCGCAGCTCATGCAGCATCTGCCACTCCGGATGCGGAGTACCCGGCGCCGAACGCCGGATCAGCTGCTGCTCACTGCCGTCGGCCGCACGGAATCGCAGCACGGCCTGATACCCCGGACCGACCGTCGGCTGACCCGTGGCCTGCTGCGGATAGCCGTACGCCCCGGGGGGCGGCGGAGTGTGCGGCCCCTGGCCCGGCATACCGGGCGGCCCAGGAGTACCCGGCGGGGGCGTCGCTCCGGGGCCGGCCTGCCCCGGAGCAGCCAGCATCGTCGCGGCGTGGTGCACCCCGCCCCCAGGAGGAGGGGTCGCGCCCGGAGGCGGGCCGGGAGGACCGGGAGGGCCGGGCGGAGGCATGGGGCCGGGCGGAGGCGGCGGCGCCATACCCGGAGCACCAGGAGGCCCGGGAGGAGCCGGAGGGCCGGGCGGGCCCGGAGGACGCGGCGCGTTCGGGCCACCGATGCTCGCATCGGCGAACATCGTCGCGGCGTGGTGCATCCCGCCCCCCGGAGGCGGCGTCGAACCAGGCGGACCGGGCGGCGCGGGCGGCGCCGGCGGACCGGGCGGTCGCGGTGCACCCGGAGGGCCCTGCTGCGATACCAACTGCGTCGGCGCATAACCACCCTCCGGCGCACCCGGACCCGACGGCGGCGGAGTCGCCCCCGGCACACCCGGCGCCCCGGGCGGAGGCGGTGTCGCCGGGTGTGCCCCCCGAGCACCCCGCGGCGGCACGACGGCCTTGCTCGTCGCCGCGTCCGCGATGTCCCCGGCCCCCGGCGCGGCAGGAGCCGCAGCGGAAGCAACACCCGGCGGCGGCGGCGCCAGCGGGTCGAGCCCCGGACGGACCGCGGTCGGCGGCAGCTGACTGCCACCCGACATCAACGCCGTGGGCGCCTCGGCGGAAACGACCGGCGGCCGGGCCGCGTCGTCGTCCGACCCCGAGATCGGCGGCGCGAACACCGTCGCGGGCAACGGCACCGCGCCCTCGTCCGCACCGGCGTTCGTATCCGTACCCGCCCAGGGAGTCGCTCCGGCCGGCACCCCGTCGTTCGCCGTCGGCTCATGATCCCGCTGCACACCGGCAGCGGGCCACCCGGCACCGGAGTCCGCAGGCTCCGACGCAGAAGCCGAAGGAGACGGGGAAACCGGAGCGGGAGCGGAGGGCGACGACGCGGCCGGCACAGCAGACCCGGCAGAGGAGGCGGACCCAGCAGACTCCGCGGTCCCGTCGGACTCCGCGGTTCCGCCGGAGGAGGACGACGACGCGTCCACCCCCGTACGCCTGTCCGGAATCCCCAACTTGTCCGCCGCCTCCTGCAACCACTCCGGCGGAGTCAGCAGGAACGACGTCTGATTCAGATCGATACGCTCCGGCGGCTCCGGAGCAGCACCCACCTCCGCGGACGCCCCGTAATCCTCCTCATACCGCCGTATCACCTCACCCACCGGCAGCCCCGGCCACAACGTGGCCTCACCACTGTCCCGGGCGATCACCAGCCGCTGACGACCCCCGTCCGAACGAGGACCCTCCGCACGGTCCTCGGCCCACACCACGAAACCCAGCTCGAACTCACGGACCCGGACCTCACGGTGCTGATACGCCGGCACATCACCGTTGACCCACTCATCCGCACGCTCCTGCGCCTGCGCGAACGTCACCACTGCGCTCACCCCTCCACCGGGACGGCCCGCGCGAAGCCACCGTCCACCATCAGGTTCGCCACCGTCTCCAGCTCCGGCGGATTACCCGCGAGACGCTGAAGGAAAGCATCGAAATCCTCACCACACGGCAGCAGGAGCCGGTCGACCCGTTCCTGCACACCCCAGCCGTCCTGATCCCGGGCGTCGTCGTACGCACAGAACCAGACCGACCCCACACCGGTGCCACGCACCTTCACCGCCAGGATCCCGCCCTGGACGAAACCCACACCCAGGAAATCCTTCGTGAAGTGATCACGCAGACACTTGTTGACGTAGACCAGATCGTTCACAGCCGCTTCCTCGCGCACCGTGAAGAACGGCTGATCGACCAGCAGACCCAGCTCCGCGTCCAGCGCCGCACCCACCGGAGCCGAACCACCCGCCGCCTTCAGGAACGACCGGTACGCACCCGGAAGCCGGTACCCCAGGTCCTCCTCGACGCCCAGGACCTGCTGCTCACCCACCGCCACAGAACCCTTCGGCAGCCGGAAGTGCGCGGGCCGGGTCTCCTGCAACGGCCGCGTACCCCGACGGTTCTGATCCACCGCGGTCGTCGCCAGCCCACCGTGATGACGCAACAACGCCTTCACCTCGACGGGCACCAGCTCCATCCGCCGGCCACCCGCCACGTGGTGCCACGTCCAGCCGTGCGGGGTCGCCACCGCGGGAATCGTGTCCCACAGCTCATGACCACTCGCCGCCAACGCCGCGTTCGCCGACACGTAGTCCGTCAACCGCAACTCGTCGACACCGAAACCCGGAGGAGGATCCGCGATCTCCGCGACCGCACGCGCGTACGGCGAAAGCACCGGAAAGCCGTTCCCGTCCACGCGCACACCCCTGGGGTGGCGGGACGCCCGGACAGGATCCGGGAAATGCACGACCTGCCCGGCATAGGCCGCATTCGGTGGCGCGGCTTGCTGCCCGAGCCGACCTGTCGTCATGGCGTCTGCCCCCTGCTGCGTCTGGTGTTCCGCACAGCCTATGCGGTGGCGCAACAACGCCCCCCGCCCCCGCACCCCCGCTCACCGAACGTCACCACCGGGTGACGGACACGCGACAGCCGGCCCCCGGCCGCGACACGAAGACACGATTCACCCACCCCGCTTCCCCACCACCCTGCACATTTGGCAGGCTGTCCCCGCAACTCGGGGGATTGCACGGGAGGGACACCAACACCATGCACACAGCACAAGCAGTCACATCCGGAGACCCGCGACTCGGTTGGAGCACCACCGAACCCAACCGCGCACCCCACCTCCAGCACCGCCGCGACGGCATCCTGCCCGCGGTGGCCGCAGCCCTGTCCGTACGCGGAGAGACACTCACCTGCACCGCGGGCAAAGGCGACCAGCCGCCCGTCCTCCACCCACTCGTACAGGACTTCCTCGACACCCTCACCAGCAACCAGCGCGAACGCTTCACCGGGCGCTGCCCCGAAGCCATACTCCTGTCACGCCAGCTCACCGCAGCCGACGACAGCCGCTCCAAACGAGCCCAGCGCAAGCCCCTCACCAACAGCGAGGCCCGCCGCGCGCTCAAACACGCCCGCCTCACCGCACGCCGCATCCGCGAGGACGGCGACCCCCTCCACGGCAGCTACGCACCCCCCTGCCGCTCCTGCACGGTGATGCTCGCCCACTTCGGCGTACGCCCCGTCGACCTCACCACGAGTGCGGCGACCACCGCCGAGAAGGGCTGAGCGCACCACCATGCCCAACCGGACCGACGTACCCGGCCAGCAGAGCCGCACCTCCACCACCCGCTTCCCCGTCGCCGTCGACGCCGCACTCCGCGACGCCGGATGGCAACCCGGCCGCTGGGACATCCGCCAGGCCGAGGAGTGGGCCGACGCCCTCCGCTCCCACTCCTCCCCCGCCGGACACCAGCACGCCGTCTTCCCCGCGGCCGTCGAAGCCTGGGCCGAATTCGGCGGCCTCCGCATCACCTCGACCGCACCGGGCCGCCAGATCGCCACCGCCACCGTGCGCATCGACCCGCTCGGCGGACTCCACCTGGCACGCACACTCGCCGACCTCGGTCGCGCGCTCGACACCGAAGTCGCCCCCCTCGGCGACGAAGGCGACGGACAAGCCGTCCTCGCCATCGACAGCGAAGGGCGCGTCTACTCCATCGACCACACAGGCGACTGGTACCTCGGCTCCGACATCGACCGCGCCCTCGAAACCCTCATGACAGGCGTCCAGCCCGCACGCCTCACCTCGGGCTGAGCCCCCTCACGCCTCCCCGGCGTCCGGCAGCACCGCCGACACCCGGAAACCCCCCGCGTCCGTGGGCCCCGACACGAACACACCCCCGAGCCCCAGCACCCGCTCCCGCATCCCCACCAGACCGTTTCCACCGCTCGGCAGCCCGGCATCCGCCGTCGCACCGTCCGTCGGACCGTTCTCCACCTGCATCGCCACCTCGGCACCGCGATGCGCGAGCCGCACCCACGTCCTCGCACCCGCCGCATGCTTGTGCACGTTCGTCAACGCCTCCTGCACCACCCGGTACGCCGTCTGCTCCACCTCCGGCGCATACGGACGCAGCACCCCCTCCACCGAAAGCTCCACCGTCATCCCCGCCTCACGGGACTGCGCCACCAACGCCTCCACCTCGCACAACCGCGGCCCGTCCTCCACCGCGACCACCACGGCGGCGGAAGCCACCCGCCCCACCGAGGCCAACGGCACCCGGCCCGCCCGCGGAGCCACCGACGCGTCCCCGCTCCGCAGCACCCCGAGCATCTCCCGCAGCTCCGTCAACGCCTGCCGGCCCATGTCCCCCACCAGCGCCGCGTTACGCACCGCCTTCGCCGGATCCTTCGGAGCCACCGCCTGCAGCGCCGCCGCGTGCACCACCATCAGGCTCACCCGGTGCGCCACGACGTCATGCATCTCCCGGGCGATCCGGGTCCGCTCCTCCGTACGCGCCCACTCGGCCCGCTCCTCCGCCCGGTCGGCCAGCAGCGACAGCTCCCGCTCCAGCGAATCCGCACGCTCCCTCAAGCTCTCCATCAGCCTGCGCCTGGCCCCGATGTACAGACCGAACAGCACCGAGGGCGCTGTCAGCCCCAGCGACATGAACAGCGACACCACCGGGACGTACCAGACACCCGGCCCGAAATCGGCATCCGCGTCGACGCTCTGCCGCAACCGCACGTACGACACGATGAAGGTGCCGACCAGCGTCATCCCCGTCAGCACGACCGTGATCCGCCGCGGCACCTCGGACGCCGCCAGCGTGTACAGCCCGACGATCCCCATCAGGAAGCCCATCTCGGCCGGCGTCGTCGCTATCGACACCAGCACCACCGCGATCGGCCAGCGCCTGCGCAGCACCAGCGCCGACCCCGCCAGCAGCCCGAACAGCACCGCGAGCGGCACCGGCAGCCCGGTGTCCCGGGCGAACTGCACCCCCTCCAGCGCACACTCCAGCGCGGAAACCAGCGCCAGCCCGACGTCCAGGGCGACACTGCGCCGCCGCTCCCACCACCAGTAGCCGCGGGTGGTCGGACCCGCCGCTTCCCGGTCTGCCCCCGTTGCGGTCATGGCATCCAGCCTACGGGCGGTCGCATCTCATTTTCGGGAGACGCCATCAGCACAGAAAGGGACCGGTCAGACCGCAAAGACGGTTAGATCGCACGATCCGGTGAATCGAGCGCGCTTTCGACCCGGACGTCCGCATTCCGGACGACGCTGTTCGTATGACACATGCCACTGGCAAGTACGCGGACTTCGAGGGACTACGCGAGAAGGCGGTCGCGCTGCGGCGGGAGGGGCTGAGTCGGCGCCAGATCCGGGACCGGCTGCACGTCGACAACAACGACATCCTCAACCGCCTTCTGGAGGGCGAGCCGGCGCCGGAGTGGACGAAGCGCCCGAATGCGAAGGACGACCTTCGAGCAAAGGCACGGGAGCTGCGGCTCCAGGGGATGACCTACGACCAGATCCAGGTGGAGCTGGGGTGCTCGAAGGGTTCGATCTCGCTGTGGGTGCGGGACCTGCCGAAGCCGGAGCGCAGCCGAAGCGCCATCGAGCAGGCACGGCTCGCCGGGCGCATGCGCTGGGATCACGAACTGGCCGTGCGCGACAACGAACGACAGCGGACAAAGACCACTGCAAAGGCGGAGATCGGCGACCTCACGAATCGTGAGCTTCTCCTCATCGGCGTGGGCCTCTACTGGGCCGAGGGGACGAAGGACAAACCGTATGACCGCCGGGAGAACCTCACGTTCGTCAACAGCGACCCGGGCAT
Organism: Streptomyces sp. NPDC005752; assembly: GCF_040630715.1. Lineage (NCBI taxonomy): Bacteria > Bacillati > Actinomycetota > Actinomycetes > Kitasatosporales > Streptomycetaceae > Streptomyces > Streptomyces sp. NPDC005752. Next base: position 120,734 of record NZ_JBEXYB010000010.1, read on the forward strand.
GATCGAGACCTATCTGGCCTGGCTGGCCGTAGTGGGGGTCACGCGCGACCGCATCTGCTTCAGGGTCATGATCCACCAGACAGCAGACGTCGTGGCCGCCGAACGCTACTGGGCGAAGCTTGTGAGCATCGACGCCTCCGCCCTCCAGAAGACAACGCTGAAGAAGCACAACCCAACGACTGCACGGAAGAACACCGGCGAGTCCTACCACGGGTGTCTGGTGATCCGCGTTTCCCAAGGTGCGGAGTTGTACCGTCGAGTTGAGGGGTGGTGGCGCGGAATCGTGGAACAGGCCCAACTCCACCTCAGGTAGGGTCTGACGCAGTGATCCGCCGTGGGGTAGCGGCATCCCGCAGGCCTTTGGAGCCTTGAGACGCTGGTTCGAATCCAGCCGGCGGAGCCCACGCACCGGGCCCCGACCTCACCGGTCGGGGCCCGCACTCGTTTCGGGCATATACGCCCCCGGTATCCTGCGGGTGTCCACCACCCGAAGCCGAAGGGCACATCCGTGAGCGCCACAAGCCCGGCAGCCGTCGTCGTCCTCGCAGCGGGTGAGGGCACCCGCATGAAGTCGAAGACACCCAAGGTCCTGCACGAGATCTCCGGGCGCTCGCTCGTCGGACATGTCGTCGCCGCCTCCTGCGAGCTCGACCCCCAGCACCTCGTCGTGGTCGTCGGCCACGCCGGTGAGCAGGTAACCGCGCACCTGACCGCCGGCGGCACCCCCGTGCGCACCGCCTTCCAGGCCGAGCAGAACGGCACCGGCCACGCGGTGCGGATGGGCCTGGAGGAGCTCGGCGGCACCGTGGACGGCACCGTGATCGTCGTCTGCGGTGACACCCCGCTGCTCTCCGGCGAGACCCTCTCCGCGCTCGCCGCGACCCACGCCGCCGACGCGAACGCCGTCACCGTGCTGACCGCCGAGGTCCCGGACTCGACCGGCTACGGCCGGATCGTCCGCGACGCGGCCACAGGGGCGGTCACCGAGATCGTCGAGCACAAGGACGCCACCGACGCGCAGCGTGCGATCCGGGAGATCAACTCCGGTGTCTTCGCCTTCGACGGCCGTCTGCTGAGTGACGCCCTGGGCAAGGTGCGCACGGACAACAGCCAGGGCGAGGAGTACCTCACCGACGTGCTGTCGATCCTGCGTGAGGCCGGGCACCGCGTGGGTGCGTCGGTGACGGGCGATCACCGCGAGATCCTCGGCATCAACAACCGGCTCCAGCTGGCCGAGGCGAGGCGACTGCTCAACGAGCGGCTCCTGGAGCGGGCGATGCTGGCGGGTGTGACGGTCATGGACCCCGCGTCCACGCTGATCGACGCGACGGTGACGTACGAGCGTGACGCGATCGTGCACCCGGGGACCCAGCTGCTGGGCACGACGCACCTGGCGGAGGACGCCGAGGTGGGCCCGAACTCCCGGCTGAAGGACACCGTCGTGCACGCGGGCGCGCGCCTGGACAACACGGTCGCCGACGGTGCCGAGGTGGGCCCGGGGGCGAGCGTCGGTCCGTTCGCGTATCTGCGCCCGGGTACGCGGCTCGGCGCGAAGTCCAAGGCGGGTACGTACGTCGAGATGAAGAACGCGACGATCGGCGAGGGCACGAAGGTCCCGCACCTGAGTTACGTCGGTGACGCGACGATCGGTGACCACACCAACATCGGTGCGGCGAGCGTGTTCGTGAACTACGACGGGGTGGCGAAGCACCACACCACGATCGGGTCCCATTGCCGGACCGGGTCGGACAATATGTTTGTGGCGCCTGTCACGGTCGGGGACGGCGTTTACACCGCGGCGGGCTCGGTCATCACCAAGGACGTACCGTCCGGTTCGCTGGCCGTGGCCCGGGGCCAGCAGCGGAATATCGAGGGCTGGGTCGCTCGGAAGCGCCCCGGGAGCGCGGCGGCCCAGGCCGCTCAGGCGGCCAGACAGGCGGCCGAAGGCGAAAGCTGACCGGAAACAGGTGCGCCAAAGGCGGCGTACCGTGATAGATGCTCACCCATTTCGGCTGGCTCGTCGCAGATCGGGACTCATGCGTGCGGTGCCAGATACACGTCTGAGGAGACTGTGCTGTGACCGGGATCAAGACGACCGGCGAGAAGAAGCTGATGCTCTTCTCCGGCCGCGCCCACCCCGAGCTGGCCGAGGAGGTCGCACATCAACTGGGTGTCGGTCTCGTGCCGACGAAGGCCTTCGATTTCGCCAACGGTGAGATCTACGTACGGTTCCAGGAGTCCGCTCGCGGCGCCGACTGCTTCCTGATCCAGAGCCACACGGCTCCGATCAACAAGTGGATCATGGAGCAGCTGATCATGCTGGACGCGTTGAAGCGCGCGTCCGCCCGGTCCATCACGGTGATCGTGCCGTTCTACGGCTACGCCCGCCAGGACAAGAAGCACCGTGGCCGTGAGCCGATCTCGGCGCGTCTGGTCGCGGACCTGATGAAGACGGCGGGTGCGGACCGCATCCTCACCGTCGACCTGCACACCGACCAGATCCAGGGCTTCTTCGACGGCCCGGTCGACCACCTGTTCGCGCTGCCGATCCTGGCGGACTACGTGGGCGCGAAGGTCGACCGTTCGAAGCTCACCATCGTCTCCCCGGACGCCGGCCGCGTGCGTGTCGCCGACCGCTGGTGCGACCGGTTGGACGCTCCGCTGGCGATCGTCCACAAGCGCCGCGACAAGGACGTGCCGAACCAGGTGAGCGTCCACGAGGTCGTGGGCAACGTCGAGGGCCGGGTCTGCGTCCTGGTCGACGACATGATCGACACGGGTGGCACGATCTGTGCCGCCGCCGACGCCCTGTTCGCGCACGGTGCGGAGGACGTCATAGTGACGGCCACGCACGGTGTGCTGTCCGGCCCGGCCGCGGACCGTCTCAAGAACTCGAAGGTCAGTGAGTTCGTCTTCACGGACAGCCTGCCGACCCCGGGTGAGCTGGAGATCGACAAGATCACGGTTCTCTCCATCGCGCCGACGATCGCGCGTGCGGTGCGCGAGGTGTTCGAGGACGGTTCGGTCACGAGCCTCTTCGAGGAGCAGGGCTGACCGATTCCGGTCGGCCGTCCGTGGAGGACGGCCTCCGGGTGATCGACTTTGGGCGCGGCCTCCCCGCCGGGTAGACTGGTCAAGTTGCTCGGCGAGGGAGGCCGTTCTCATGCGTGGTCATGGGAATCGGTGGTCCGTTATCGACGCGCTCTTCGTAGCAGGCCTGTCGTGGGCCGGGTGACCACCGTAGTTTCGTCACCTTACGAGGAGTGCATCATGGCCGAGATCAAGCTCGCCGCAGAGGTCCGTACCGAGTTCGGCAAGGGCGCCGCCCGCCGTACGCGTCGTGCCAACCTGGTCCCCGCAGTCGTCTACGGCCACGGCGCCGAGCCCGTCCACATCACGCTGCCGGGCCACCAGCTGCAGCTCGCGCTCCGCACCGCCAACGTCCTGATCGGTCTGGAGATCGACGGCAAGGACGCCCTGGTGATCCCGAAGGCCGTGCAGCGCAACGCCATCAAGGGCAACATCGAGCACGTCGACCTGCTGACCGTGAAGCGCGGCGAGAAGGTCAACGTCGAGATCGCGGTGCACGCCGAGGGCGACCTGGCGCCGGGTGCCAACCTGCTGGAGTACGTGCAGAACACCCTGCTCGTCGAGGCCGAGGCCACCCACATCCCCGAGTCGGTCACGGTCTCCGTCGCCGGTCTGGACGCGGGTGACTCGATCGCCGCCAAGGACATCACCCTGCCGAAGGGCGCCGTTCTCGCCGGTGACGAGGACGCCATCGTGCTGCAGGTCGTCGCCGCGCAGGCCGAGGAAGCGCCTGCCGAGGGCACCGAGACCGCAGGCGCCGAGGCCTGAGCCTCGCCCCACCTGCTTGACTGACGGGGTGGCGGTTCCCTTCCGGGGTTCCGCCGCCCCGTCTCTCTGTTTCGACCGGTATTGACGCACTATGAGGAGACCGCGTTCTGATGTCCGATCCCACCGACCCCTGGCTGATCGTGGGCCTCGGCAATCCCGGTCCCGACTATGCGGCCAACCGGCACAACGTGGGTTTCATGGTGGCCGATCTGCTGGCGGAACGGGTCGGCGGGAAGTTCAAGCGAGCGCCGAAGGCGCAGGCGCAGGTGCTGGAGGGGCGGATCGGTCCGCCCGGGCCGCTCAGCCGGCGTGTGGTGGTGGTGAAACCGATGTCGTACATGAACCTGTCGGGTGGTCCGGTGACGGCGCTGCGGGACTTCTACAAGGTGCCGACCGATCACGTGGTGGCGGTTCATGACGAGTTGGACATCGATTTCGGCATGCTGCGGCTGAAGCTGGGCGGGGGCGACAACGGGCACAACGGGCTGAAGTCGATGACGAAGGCGATGGGTCCGGATTATCACCGGGTGCGGTTCGGGATCGGCCGGCCGCCGGGGCGGATGCAGGTCGCGGACTTCGTGCTGAAGGATTTCTCGTCCGCGGAGCGCAAGGAGCTCGCGTATCTGGTGGACCGGTCGGCGGACGCGGTGGAGTCGTTGCTGGCGGAGGGGCTGGAGCGGGCTCAGTCGGCGTACAACTCCTGACATTCCTGCCGCTTCTCGGGTGTTCTTCGGCCACGGGTTGACCGAGGGCAGGGCTCTGCCCAAGGATCAGCCCCCATGAAACGGAGTTCCTCGCACCGGCTGCTGGCCCACGCCCGTACCTTCGCCGCGGGCTGTGTCGCCGTGTTGCTGCTGGTCGCGGGTGTGTGGGCGTCGTGGGAGAACGCGCACCACATCGTTCTGGCCAAGGGTCGTGAGCACGGGACGATGTCGGTGACGGTGTGCGGTGAGGACGCGTGTACGGGGTCGTTCTCACCTGACGCGGATGCGCGGGAGCGGTCGTCGGTGACGATCGAGCGGTCCGTCGCGGCGAAGAAGGGGGATCGTTTCCCCGTGGTGGTGAAGCCCGGGTCCGGTGATGTGGTGCGTACCGGGACTCCGGGTCTGCTGCATGCCTGGGTGCCGTTGGGTGGTGCGCTGGTACTGGCCGCGCTCGTGATCGGCGGCGGCATGCGGATGACGCGGATCGCGTGGGGTGCGGGGATCGCGGGTGCGGCCCTGCTGACGGCGACGTTCGTCGCCCTCTGACAGGACCGCACCCGCGCGGTCTTCCCGTGTGAGGGTCAGCCGGTGTTACGGAGTCCCGCTGCCACACCGTTGACGGTGAGCAGCAGGGCGCGTGCGAGGAGCGGGTCTGCTTCCTCACCGCGTTCGGCGGCCTGGCGCTGGCGGGCGAGCAGGGACACCTGGAGGTAGGAGATCGGGTCCAGGTAGGCGTCGCGGATGGCGAAGGTCTGCTGGAGCACCGGGCTGGTGCCGAGGAGTTCCTTGCCGCCGGTGACCTTGAGGACTTCCTGCACGGTGAGCTCGTGCTCGGCCTGGATGACGTCGAAGACGTGCTTGAGCTCGTCGGGCACGAGGGTGTCGACGTAGTGCCGGGCGATGCGCAGGTCGGTCTTGGCGAGGGTCATCTCGACGTTGGAGAGGAAGTTCTGGAAGAAGTGCCACTGTTCGTGCATCTCGTCCAGGACGGTGTCGAGGCCGGCTTCGCGCAGCGCCTTGAGGCCGGAGCCGACGCCGAACCATCCGGGGACGATCTGGCGTGACTGGGTCCAGCCGAAGACCCACGGGATGGCGCGCAGGCCGTCGAGCGAGACGCCCGAGCCGGGGCGGCGGGAGGGCCGCGAGCCGAGGTGCAGGTCGGCGAGCTGGTCCACCGGGGTGGAGGCGAGGAAGTACGCGGGCAGGTCCGGGTCCTCGACGAGCTTGCGGTAGGCGTCGTGGGCGGCGTCGGAGACGGTGTCCATGGCCGCGTCCCAGCGGGCCAGCGCCTCGTCGGACTGGCGGGGTGCGGTGTGGAGCGCGGAGGCCTGGAGGGTGGCCGCGACGGTCAGCTCCAGGTTCTCCCGGGCGAGGGCGGGGATGAGGTACTTGTCGGAGATGACCTCGCCCTGCTCGGTCACCTTGATCTCGCCCTCGAGGGTGCCCCAGGGCTGCGCGAGGATCGCGTCGTGCGAGGGGCCGCCGCCGCGGCCGACGGTGCCGCCGCGGCCGTGGAAGAGGCGCAGGCGCACGCCGTAGCGGTGGGCCACGTCGCGGAGGCGGCGTTGGGCGCGGTGGATCTCCCACTGGGAGGTGGTGATGCCGCCGAACTTGGAGGAGTCGGAGTAACCGAGCATGACCTCCTGGACGTCGCCGCGCAGTGAGACGAGGCGACGGTAGGAGGGGTCGGCGAGCATCTCGTCGAGGATGACGTCGGCGGCCTTGAGCTCGTCGGTGGTCTCCAGGAGCGGCACGATGCCGATCTTGGCCCAGCCACCGTGGAGGTCGATGAGTCCGGCCTCACGGGCGAGGACCGCGGCGGCGAAGACGTCGTCGGCGCCCTGGCACATCGAGATGATGTAGGACTCGATGACTTCGGGGCCGAAGCGTTCGAATGCCTGCTTGATGGTGTGGAAGACCCCGAGGGTCTTCTCGCCGGCGGCGTCCAGCGGGGCCGGGGTCGGGGCGAGGGGGCGACGGGAGCGGAGTTCCTTGGCGAGGAGCTTCTGCCGGTAGTCGCGGGGCATGTCGGTGTAGCGCCAGGACTCCTCGCCGAGCCGGTCGAAGAGCTGGCCGAGCGCGTGGTGGTGGGCGTCGGCGTGTTCGCGGACGTCCATGGTGGCGAGCTGGAGGCCGAAGGCGGACAGCGTGCGGATGGTGCGGTCCATGCGGCCGTCGGCGAAGAGGCCACCGCGGTGTTCGCGCAGGGAGGTCTGGATGAGCGCGAGGTCGGCGATGAGTTCGGAGGTGCCGAGGTAGTCGCAGCCGGGGCGGTGCGGGGTGCCGGAGGCGAGTCGTTCGCGCGTGTTGACGAGCTTCTGGCGGATGCAGGTGGCCTTGAGCCGGTAGGGCTCCTCGGCGTTCAGCCGCTTGTAGCGGGGGCTGATCTCGGGGAGGCGTTCCAGGTCGGTCTGGAGCGAGGTGAGGAGCTCGTCGGTGGCTCCGGTGTAGCGGATGGAGTTGGAGAGGAGTCCGCGCAGGTAGTCGACGAGTTCGAGGGCGTCGGTGATGCCGTGCTCGTGCTGGAGGATCAGGACGTCCCAGGTGACGGCGGGTGTCACGTTGGGGTTGCCGTCGCGGTCGCCACCGATCCAGGTGCCGAAGGTGAGCGGGCGGGTGCCGGCGGGCAGTTCGACGCCGACGCGCTCCAGCTCTGCGGCCAGGTCCTCCAGGACGTCGCCCACCGCGTTGGCGTGGAGTTCGTCCAGGTAGTAGATGGCGTTGCGGGCTTCGTCGGCGGGCTCCGGGCGTACGACGCGGAGCTCGTCCGTCTGCCAGATGAGGTCGATGTTCTCGGCGAGCCGGAGGTCGTGGCGTCGGCGGTCGGCCTCGATGACCGGGGTTTCGAGGAGCTCGGCGATGCGGCGGAGCTTGTTGAGGACGGAGCGTCGTGCGGCCTCGGTGGGGTGTGCGGTGAAGACGGGCCGGACGTTGAGGTTCTTGACCGTCTCGCGCAGGTGTTCGGGGTCGGCGTCCTTGAGACGGTCGGCGGTGCGCGCGAGGAGCCCGCCCTCGGCGGACCGGCGGTCGCGCATCTCGTGGGCACGGTGGACCTGCTCGGTGACGTTGGCGAGGTGGAAGTAGGTGGAGAAGGCGCGCACGAGTTGTGCGGCGGTCTCCAGGTCCGTGTCTCCGAGGAGCTCTGCGGCTGCCTCACCGTCGGTGCGGGTGAGGGCGCGGACGCGCTCGACGAGGTCGAGGAGGTCCTGGCCCTCCTGTCGTACGAGGGTCTCGCCCAGGAGGTCGCCGAGGCGGCGGATGTCGGCCCGCAGTTCGGTGTTGGCGGCAGGGGTCTGGTCGGCACTGCTCACAGTGTGCGGCTCCTTGCAGTGGTTGAGCACGTCTGTCAGGGGGGCCGGGGCGCTCGCGGTGCTGACGGGTCACCCCGGATGTGCAGAGTGCGGACCGCGCTGTCCGACCCACCCAGGATAGGTGTCCGGGGGTTCGGCGTGCTCGCTGCCCTGCGGGGCGGTGCGGATCCGGGGTGTGCGGAGGGGTGCGGCCCGGCTGTGCGGAGGTTGTCGCGGCGGCGCTCTCGTGTCCTGGCCCCGTTCGCTGCCATACTTACGTTGCCGTAGGTTACGGAAGCGTAGACCGCTCATACCATCATATTTCCTCACCTCACAGGGGACTCCCCAATGCCCACCAGCCCCGATGTGATCGACGACGGCCTGCCGACGGCGGCAGGCGACCCCGCAGCCCGCTCCGCCACGCTCGGCGGCGACAAGAAGCGTTCGGTCGAGCAGATCGCGCTGCTCCTGTTCATCGTGGTGCCGTTCGCCGCACTGGTCGCGGCGGTGCCGCTGGCCTGGGGCCGCGGTGTCAGCTGGCTCGATCTGGGCCTGCTGGTCGCCATGTACTACTGGGGCTGCCACGGCGTGACGATCGGCTTCCACCGGTACTTCACACACGGCTCCTTCAAGGCGAAGCGACCGCTCCGGATCGTTCTGGCCGTCGCGGGTTCGATGGCGGTGGAGGGGCCGCTGGTGCGCTGGGTGGCCGACCACCGCAAGCACCACAGGTTCTCGGACGCCGAGGGTGACCCGCACTCGCCGTGGAGGTTCGGCGAGAACCTGCCGGCGCTGATGAAGGGCCTGTGGTGGGCCCACATCGGCTGGATGTTCAACGAGGAGCAGACGCCCCAGCAGAAGTACGCCCCGGACCTGGTCAGGGACCCGGCGATCCGCGCGATCTCGCGTCACTTCCTCAGCTTCACGATCCTCTCGCTGGCGATCCCTCCCCTGGTCGGCGGCCTGGTCACCATGTCGTGGTGGGGTGCGTTCACCGCCTTCTTCTGGGGTTCCCTGGTCCGTGTCGCGCTGCTGCACCACGTCACGTGGTCGATCAACTCGATCTGCCACGCGGTCGGCAAGCGGCCCTTCAAGTCCCGTGACCGGTCCGGGAACGTGTGGTGGCTGGCGGTGCTCTCGTGCGGCGAGTCCTGGCACAACCTGCACCACGCGGACCCGACGAGCGCGCGTCACGGGGTGATGCGGGGCCAGATCGACTCCAGCGCCCGGCTGATCCGCTGGTTCGAGAAGCTGGGCTGGGCGCACGACGTCCGGTGGCCCGACGCCTCACGTATCGCCTCCCGGCGCAAGCCCGTGGCCGCCGACCCGGCATGATTGACGACGTGGCGACCGACGGAAGCACCAGCGGCGAGAAGAGCATGCCCGTTCCCACCCGACGGGCCCGGCGGGTCCGTATGACGGGCAAGGAGCGGCGCGAGCAACTCCTGGACATCGGCCGCACCTTGTTCGCCGACAAGGGCTTCGAGGGCACGTCGGTGGAGGAGATCGCGGCGCGCGCCGGGGTCTCCAAGCCGGTGGTGTACGAGCACTTCGGCGGCAAGGAGGGCCTGTACGCCGTCGTGGTCGACCGCGAGATGCGCCAACTGCTGGACCTGGTGACGGGTGCGCTCACGGCGGGGCATCCGCGTGAACTGCTGGAGCAGGCGGCGTTCGCGCTGCTGGACTACATCGAGACGTACACGGACGGTTTCCGGATCCTGGTCCGTGACTCCCCGGTCGCGCAGTCCACGGGCACCTTCGCGTCCCTGATCAGCGACATCGCGACGCAGGTCGAGGACATCCTTGGCCTGGAGTTCAAGGCCCGGGGCTTCGACGCGAAGCTGGCCCCGCTGTACGCCCAGGCCCTGGTCGGGATGGTGGCGCTGACGGGCCAGTGGTGGCTCGACGTACGGAAGCCGGAGAAGGCCGAGGTGGCCGCCCATCTGGTGAATCTGGCGTGGCACGGGCTGGAGAACCTGGAGTCGAAGCCACGGCTGATAGGGCACCGGAAGAGCTGACGCCCGGCACGTCACCCGTTGTGATGACGCCTGCGGATTCCCGGCCGTAGTGTGGTCGGCAGGGCACAGGATCCCGTCCATGGGAGGAACCATGACCGCCGAGCCGATCACCGGGCACAGCAGCCGCTGGCCGGTGCCCCCGCAGGACGGATACACCGTGGACGACCTGTTCACGCTGCCCGATCTCCCGCCGCACACGGAATTGCTCGACGGGAGCCTGATCTTTGTGAGTCCGCAGCGAGATTTCCACAGCACGATGATCGACCTTCTGGTGACCGGGCTCCGGCACAGCGCCCCACCGGAACTGAGGGCGCGCCGCGAGATGACCGTGGTCCTCGACCGGCGCAACGCTCCCGAGCCGGATGTGTCCGTCGTCCGGGCGGAAGCGGTCACCGGGCCGGAGCTGACCCGTTTCGCAGCTGCGGACGTGCTCCTCGCCGTCGAGGTGGTCTCACCCGACTCCGAGGCCCGCGACCGTGACACCAAGCCGCAGAAGTACGCGGCGGCGGGCATCCCGAATTTTTGGCTGGTCGACATGGCGGGCAGCGACCGGCATCCGGTCGTGCGGGTATACGAGCTGGACCCGGTGAACAAGGCATACGCGCTGACCGGCATCCATCACGACCGGCTCAAGACCGGCGTCCCCTTCCCCATCGACATCGACATCTCGGCGGAGGCACTCGACGCGCTCTGACGTTCACCCGGTGACCGGCTCCAGGAATTCGAGCCGGTTGCCCACCGGGTCCTGGGAGTGGAAGCGGCGGTGGCCCGGGAGGTTGTCGTCCCATTCGACGGGGGCGCCGTGTGCGGTCAGCGGGCCGCGTAGGCGTCGATGTCCGTGACGCGCAGGCCCGGGTGGGCCTTCCGCGCCGCGCGGAAGTCCTCTTCGATGCCCAGGTGCAGCTGGACCGGGCCGGTCCCGAACCAGCAGCCGCCCCGGGCCGCGAGTGCCTCGGGTTTGGGAATCTCGGTGAGGCCGAGTACGCCCACGTAGAAGGCCCGCAGGGCGTCCTCGGATCCGGTCGGAGCGGCCAGCTGGACGTGGTCGACGGCGGTGATCAAAGCTGCTCCTCGGGGGTGCGGACGACGGCGAAGATCCGGCGGAACGGGAAGACCGTGCCGTGCGGGCCCGTCGGGTAGGCGGTGCGCAGCAGGGCGCGGTATTCGGCGAGGAAGGCGTCGTGGGCCCCTGGGGTGTCGGCGAGAGCGTCGAGTACGGGGCGCAGGCCGGTGCCCTTGACCCAGTCGAGGACGGGGTCCTCGCCCTGGAGCAGGTGCAGATAGGTGGTCTCCCAGACGTCCACGGTGCGGCCCGGTGCGGTGAGGTGTTCCAGGTAGTCGGTGGGGGTGTGTACGGCGTCGGCGTGGCGCAGGATGCCGCCGAGGCGGTCGTGCCACCGGGGGGACTCGGCGAGTTCACGCATCAGGGTGTGACTGGGGGCGTCGAAGTTGCCGGGGATCTGGAAGGCGAGGGTGCCGCCGGGGGTGAGGGCGTCCAGCCATTGGGGGAAGCGGGCGGTGTGGCCGGGGACCCATTGGAGCAGGGCGTTGGAGACGATGAGGTCGTACGTCTCGGTAGGGGCCCAGGTGCCGGCGTCGGCCTCGGCGAAGTCGAGGAGGGGGCCGGCGTGGGTGCGGGCGCGTTCGAGCATCCGGTGGGAGCTGTCGTAGCCGGTGACGCGGGCGCCGGGCCAGCGCTCCGCGAGGTGGGCGGTGACGTTGCCCGCGCCGCAGCCGAGGTCGGCGATCCTGGGCGCCGGTCCGTGCGGGAGGGGGCCGATCCGGGCCAGGAGGTCGTGAAAGGGCCGTGTGCGGTGGTCGGCGTGGCGGAGGTACTGCTGCGGGTCCCAGGTGGGTGCTGTCATGAAGCCAGGATCACCAGGAATGTATCTTGATGTCAAGACACTTGAATTCAAGAGACTTCATGTCGAGGGACCCTCTACACTGATCGACATGGAGGACGAGGTCGACCGACTGGTCGCTGCATGGCGCCGGGAGCGCCCCGACCTCGACGTGGAACCACTCGAGGTCCTGAGCCGTGTCTCCCGCCTCGCCAGGCATCTGGACAGGGCCCGCAGGATCGCCTTCGCGGAGCACCAGCTTGAGCCCTGGGAGTTCGACGTCCTGACGTCCCTGCGCCGCGCCGGCGCCCCGTATCAGCTCTCCCCCGGCCAGCTCCTCACCCAGACGCTGGTCACCTCCGGCACGATGACGAACCGCATCGACCGGCTGACCAAGAAGAACCTGGTGGAGCGACTGCCCGACCCGAGTGACCGCCGTGGCGTGCTGGTCCGGCTGACCGACCTGGGCCGCGACAAGGCCGACCAGTCGCTGGCCGGGCTGCTCGCCCAGGAGCGGGCCATCCTGGGCGAGCTCTCCCGCCCGCAGCGGTCCGAGCTCGCCGGACTGCTACGCCGGCTGACCGCCCCGTTCGACAACATCCCCGGCTAGCACGGCCGGGCCGACCCCCGCCCGGCGTGCCAGTGCCACCGCTGCCAGGGTCGAGTGCACCCCCAGCTTCCCCAGAACGTTCTGCATGTGTGTGCGCACCGTGTGCGGGGACAGGAAGAGGCGCTCCGCGACCGCCTTCCGGCCCAGGCCCGCCACCATGCAGCGCAGCACCTCACGCTCGCGCGGTGTCAGCGACTCGACGAGCTGCTCGCTCTCGGTGCGGTGCTTGCGAGCAGCCGTCAGCTCGCGCAGGACACCGGTCAGCAGGGCGGGCGGCAGATGCGTCTCACCGCGCAGCACGCCGCGTATGACCGTCAGCAGGCGCTGCAGCGAGCAGTCCTTGGCGACCCACCCCGAGGCTCCGGCCTGCAGCGCCGTCGCGGCACGGCGCGGGTCGTCCCTCTCGGCGAGCACCACCGTGCGCAGGTGCGGATGGGTCGAACGCACCCCGCCCACCAGCGAGATGCCGTCCACCGGGAAGCTCGGGCCCCCTCCGCCGTCCGGGGCGCCGCGCGGCGCGGGAACGGTGTGTGCGCCGCCCGAGGCGGCGAGGACACCCAGTTCGGCGTCGACCAGCATCACGTCGTAGCGTCGTCCCTCGGCGGTCGCGCGCTCCAGACACCGCAGCGCGGCGGGACCGCTGCCCGCGGCGGACACGTCGACGTCCGGTTCGGCCGCGAGGGCCGCCGCGAGCGATTCGGCAAAGATGCGGTGGTCGTCGACCACCAGAACCCGGATTCGAGCCACGGACACCCCCATGCTGCGTGAGCTCCTGGGGCGTCCTGTTCCTGGCCGGCCCCCGACTGGGACGGACCGCGGCGGACACGACGCCCGGTGCACTCGGTGAACCGCCGACATGCGGCCGCCGCCGCGTGCCGGACGGCACCCGCCCCGGGCGTCGTGTCCGACTGTCTCGTCCCCTGAAACGACACCGGCCCCCACCGGTGCTGAGCATCAGCGTACGGCGGGCGGTGGGAGCCGGAAGGCGATTCGCGGAACTGATCGCCCATGGATGTTTAGGGTGTTGTTCATGTTCCGTCTTGAGACAGAAGTGGACAGGGAGCGTCGTATTCTGCTGGGCCGTCGGCTGCACGACGACAACTGGGACGGATCCCCGGAGCTGCGCGCCCTGCGCTCCACCACCGCTGAGCACGAAGTGCCCCTGGAGGTCTGGCTCCTGGACGACGCCGGAGAACTCGCCGGCGGGATGAGCGGGCGGACCTGGGCCTACTGGCTCCATGTGGACCTGCTCTGGGTGGATTCCCGCCACCGCGGCCTCGGTCTCGGCTCGCGGCTGCTGGCCGAGGCGGAGCGCCTCGCCCGCGCCGACCGGGCGTGCACCCGCTCCCGGCTCGAGACCTGGGGCTTCCAGGCCCCGGACTTCTACCGGAAGCAGGGGTACGAGGTGGTCGGCGAGGTCGAGGACTATCCGCCCGGCGTCTCGGAGTTCATCCTGGTCAAGCGGCTGGAGCGACCCGCCGGGCGCCCGCCGAGGGGACCGCGGGGAAGATTCCGGGGGCGGCGTGACCGGCCGAGGTGAACGCCTCGGTGACGGCCTTGGCGACGGTGTCCGCCATCGCCTCCTCCACCAGGACGATCGCCGAGCCGCCGAAGCCGCCCCCGGTCATCCTGGCCCCGAGCGCCCCGGCCACGTTCGCCGTGGAGACCACGAGGTCCAGCTCCTGGCACGAGACCCGCAGATCGTCACGCAGTGAGAGGTGGCCCTCGTTGAGTACCGGCCCCGCCGCGCGTACGTCACCGGCGTCGAGCAGCGCGATGACCTGCTCCACCCGGTGGTTGTCGCTCACCACATGGCGGACGTAGCGCACGACCGACTCGCCCTCCCCGGCCGCGGCGAGCGTCCCCAGCGCTGCCTCCAGGTCCTCGTACGGAAGGTCGCGCAGGGTTTCGATGCCGAGCGCCCGGGCGCCCGCCTCACAGCCGGCCCGGCGCTCCGCGTAGGCGCCGTCGCCCAGGGCGTGCTTGACCCGGGTGTCGACGACGAGCAGCTGCAGCCCGTGTGCGGCCAGGTCGAAGGGGACCTGGCGCTGGGCGAGGTCGCGGGTGTCGAGGTACAGGGCGTGGCCCTCGGTGCAGCAGGCCGAGGCCATCTGGTCCATGACGCCGCAGGGCACGCCGACGAAGTCGTTCTCGGCGCGCTGGCCGAGCACGGCGATCTCCGGTGCGCTGAGTCCCAGCCCGAAGAGGTCGTTCAGGGCGAGCGCGGTGACGACCTCCAGGGCGGCCGACGAGGAGAGGCCCGCGCCGACGGGCACGGTGGAGGTGAGCTGGATGTCCGCACCGGTGACCGCGTGGCCGGCCTCCCGGAGCGCCCAGACGACGCCGGCCGGGTAGGCGGCCCAGCCGTGGCCGGAACGCGGTACCAGTTCGTCGACGCGGAGGGAGACGACGCCGCCCGGCACGTCGGTGGAGTGCAGGCGCAGCTGTCCGTCCGTGCGGCGGGCGACGGCCGCACGGGCGTGGTGCGGGAGGGCGAGCGGCATGACGAAGCCGCCGTTGAAGTCGGTGTACTCACCGATCAGGTTCACTCGTCCGGGTGCTGCCCAGATCCCCTCCGGGGCGTTCCCGTACAGCTCGGCGAAGGAGGCGGTCAGCTCGGCGTTGTCGGTCATGGTGCGGTGGGCTCCTCTCGGCGGGCGAACGCCCACGCGTCGGCGACGATGGCGGCCAGGTCCGCGCGCGACGGCTGCCAGCCGAGCCGCTCCCTGGCGGTGGCGGCGGAGGCGACGAGGACGGCGGGGTCCCCGCCGCGCCGGGGTGCGGCGGTCTCGGGGACCGGGTGGCCGGTGACCTGGCGGACGGTCTCGATGACTTCGCGTACGGAGAAGCCGTTGCCGTTGCCGAGGTTGCAGATGAGGTGCTCGCCCGTGGTGGCCGCTCCCAGGGCCAGCAGGTGAGCGTCCGCGAGGTCGGCGACGTGGATGTAGTCGCGTACGCAGGTGCCGTCGGGGGTCGGGTAGTCGTCGCCGTATACGGAGATCGACTCGCGCTGTCCGAGGGCGACCTGGAGGACCAGCGGGATGAGGTGCGACTCGGGGCTGTGGCGCTCGCCGCAGCTGCCGTAGGCGCCCGCGACGTTGAAGTAGCGCAGGGAGACGGCGGCCAGGCCGTGGGCGGCCGCCTCGCCGGTGATCATGTGGTCGACGGCGAGCTTGGAGGCGCCGTACGGGCTGGTGGGGGCGGTGGGGTCGGTCTCCGTGACGAGGCTGGAGACCGGCTCGCCGTAGGTCGCGGCGGTGGAGGAGAAGACGAGGGTGCGCACCCCGGCGTCGCGCATGGCGGCGAGCAGGGCGGTGGTGCCGCCGACGTTGTTGACCCAGTACTTCTCCGGGTCGACGACGGACTCGCCGACCTGGGAGTACGCGGCGAAGTGCAGCACTCCGTCGTAGGAGGCGTCCAGCCACTTGGCGGCGTCCTGGATGCGGCCCTCGATGAACTCGGCTCCCCTGGGGACGCCTTCACGGAAGCCGGTCGACAGGTCGTCGAGGACGGTCACGGCGTGACCGGCCTCCAGCAGGTGTGCGGCGACGACGCTCCCGACGTATCCCGCGCCGCCCGTCACCAGGTACTTCTTGCCGGTGTTGCTCACTCGCTCGCTACCTCTCGCAGTCGCTGGGCCGCGGCCTCCGGCGGCACGTCGTTGATGAACACGCCCATGCCGGACTCGGAGCCCGCGAGGAACTTCAGCTTGCCGGTGGTCCGCCTGATCGTGAAGAGCTCGAGGTGCAGCCCGAACTCCTCCCGGCCGGGGGCCTTGAAGGGAGCCTGGTGCCAGGCGGAGATGTACGGGGTCGGCGGCTCGCCGGGGCCGAAGATCCGGTCGAATCGCCTCAAGAGTTCCAGATAGACCTGTGGGAACTCCATGCGGGCGGCCTCGTCGAGTTCCCGCAGGTCGGGGACGCGGCGGCGCGGGTGGAGGTGGACCTCGTAGGGCCAGTGCGCGGCGTACGGCACGAAGGCGACCCAGTGCTCGCCCTCCAGGACCACGCGCTCCCCGTCGGCCAGCTCCCGGGCGACGACGTCGTCGAAGAGGTTCCGGCCGGTCACGGCGCGGTGGGTCTCCATCGAGCGGAGCATCTGCTCGGTGCGCGGGGTGACGAAGGGGTATCCATAGATCTGCCCGTGCGGGTGGCCGAGGGTGACGCCGATCTCGGCGCCCCGGTTCTCGAAGCAGAACACCTGGGCGACCTGCGGGAGCTCGGCGAGGTCCGCGGTGCGGTCGGTCCATGCCTCCAGGACCAGGGCGGCCTGGTCGTCGGTGAGGCCGGCGAACGACACGTCGTGGTCGGAGGTGAAGCAGACGACCTCGCAGCGGCCCGAGTCACCGGCGAGGGAGGGGAAGCGGTTCTCGAAGACGGCGACGTCGTAGCCGGTGTCCGGGATCTCGCTGTGCCGGCCCTCCTGCGAGGGGCAGAGCGGGCACTCGTCGGCCGGCGGGTGGTACGTGCGCCCCTGCCGGTGCGAGGCGATGGCCACCGAGTCGCCGAGCAGTGCGTCGTGGCGGATCTCCGACGACGTCGAGACGGCATCCAGCGGCCGGGGGTCGACGGCGTCGCGGACGGTGTCGTCCGCGGAGTCGTAGTAGATCAGCTCACGGCCGTCGGCGAGGGTCGTAACCGTCTTCTTCACCAGGCTCCTCCATACAGCGCCCTCTAAACAGAACCGCACATAACTAATCACAACTCAACAGAGGCGTCAATGCCGACGAACCCTGTGGCCGGACCGTGCGGACACGGGAGCCAAATCAAGACATATCAACCCGCGCGATCACGATCAAACAAAGAACACCACTCGAACTGTTCAGTTTCTGAACACAAAGGCGTAGGTTCCCTCGGGTTCAGTTCGCGCAACGAAGCGAGTACCCCCCATGCAATATCTGGCCGAAGGGCTCCGGCTCCCCACGAACGGGCTCGATTACACAATCCTGGCGATCTACTTCGTCGTGGTGCTCGGCATCGGCTTCGCCGCCCGGGCCAGTGTGAAGACGAGTCTCGACTTCTTCCTCTCCGGACGTTCGCTGCCCGCCTGGGTGACCGGCCTGGCCTTCGTCGCGGCGAATCTCGGGGCCACCGAGATCCTCGGCATGGCGGCCACCGGCGCGCAGTACGGCGTCGCGGTCGTCCACTGGTACTGGATCGGCGCCATCCCCGCCATGGTCTTCCTCGGCCTGGTGATGATGCCCTTCTACTACCGGTCGAAGGTCCGCTCCGTGCCGGAGTTCCTGCTCCAGCGCTTCGACAGGTCGGCACACCTGCTGAGTTCCATACTCTTCGCCTTCGCGGCGATCCTGATCGCGGGCGTCAACCTCTACGCCCTGTCGATCGTCGTGGAGGCGCTGCTGGGCTGGGACCGCTGGGTCGCCATCGTCGTCGCCGGCGTGTTCGTCCTGCTCTACATCACCATCGGCGGACTCTCCTCGGCGATCTACAACGAGGTGCTGCAGTTCTTCGTCATCCTCGCCGCGCTGATCCCCCTCACCATCCTGGGCCTCAAGCGTGTCGGCGGCTGGGACGGCCTCAGCGGCTCGCTCGAGAAACAGCACGGCGCGGACTTCATGTCCGCCTGGGGCGGAACCGGCATCGGTGACGCCAACCCGCTCGGCGCCAACTGGCTGACGATCATCCTCGGCCTCGGCTTCGTGCTCTCCTTCGGCTACTGGACCACCAACTTCGCCGAGGTGCAGCGCGCCCTGTCCGCGAAGAACCTGTCCGCCGCGAAGCGCACCCCGCTGATCGCCGCCTTCCCGAAGATCTTCATCGTCTTCGCGGTGATGATCCCGGGCCTGGTCGCCGCCGTCGTCGTCCCGAACATCGGGTCGAAGGAATCCGGCCTCACCTACAACGACGCCATCCCGCTGCTGATGCGCGAGCTGCTCCCCAACGGTGTGCTCGGCATCGCGGTGACCGGTCTGCTGGCCGCGTTCATGGCCGGCATGGCGGCCAACGTGTCGTCGTTCAACACGGTGTTCACCACGGACATCTGGCAGCGGTACGTGAAGAAGGACCAGCCGGACGCGTACTACCTGCGCTTCGGCCGCGTGATCACCGCGGTGGGTGTGCTGGCCTCGATCGGCACGGCGTTCATCGCCGCCAGCTTCTCCAACATCATGACGTACCTGCAGACGCTGTTCTCGTTCTTCAACGTCCCGATGTTCGTCGTCTTCATCATCGGCATGTTCTGGAAGCGCGCCTCCGTGAAGTCCGGTGTCTGGGGCCTCGTCGCCGGCACCACGGCCGCGATGGTGAACTACTTCGTCTTCTACGAGCAGGGCATCATCGACATCCCGTCCGACCAGGGCGCCAACTTCGTCTCCGCCATCGTCGGATTCGTGGCCGGCGCGGTCGTCATGGTCGTCGTCACCCTCTTCACCGCTCCCAAGCCCGATGCCGAACTGGCCGGTCTGGTCTACGGGACGGAGTCCCCCGACGCCGACGAGGCCCCGGACGAGGGCGACAGCGCCTGGTACCGCAAGCCCGCCCTGCTCGGCTGGGGCGCCATCGTCCTCGCCGCACTCTGCTACCTGCCCTACTCGCTCTGATCGGAGGCACTCACCATGTCCGACCTGCACAAGGAAGTCTCCGAACTGGAGCGCACGTCCGCGACCGCGGCCCGGCTCTTCGACATCCGGCGGATCATCGGCGGTCTCTTCGTGGTCTACGGAGTGATCGTCACCATCGCCGGGATCAACCCGTCCGAAGCCGACCTGAAGAAGGCCGAGGGCGTCCACATAAACCTCTGGACCGGCCTGGCCATGCTGGCACTCGGGCTCTTCTTCCTGATCTGGATGAAGCTGCGCCCCGTCCAGGTGCCGCACGAGGCCCCCGGTACGCCGGAGGACTGACCGGCACCACCCCTCGGGGGCCGGGCGTTCCCGCGTTCACGCGTGGCCGCCCGGCCCCCGAGGCGTTCCCGCCGCCCTGTCGAGCAGCCCCGTACGGGCCGCGAGCGCGGCGGCCTCCAGCCGGGAGCCGACACCCAGCTTCATCAACACCCGCTGCACGTGCGTGCGTGCGGTGCTCGGCGCGATCCTCATGCCGGCCGCGATCAGCCGGGTGTCCTCCCCCTCGGCAACCCGCACCAGCACCTCGACCTCACGCGGGGTCAGCATCCTCAGGAGCCGCTGCCCTTCGTCGTCCGGCTGGACCGCCGGATGCAGCAGCTCCGCGAACGCACCGCGCAGCAGCTGCGGGGCGACCGCACTCTCGCCCGCGCGGGCCTTGACCATGGCGCGTTCCACGCCCTCTATGCGTTCGTCGTGGCGGACGTACCCGGCCGCTCCGGCGGCGAAGGCCGCGGCGATCCCGCGTGGGCTCGGCACCGGGCCGAGCACCACCACGGCCACCTGCGGTCGCTCCCGCCCGATCCGTACGATCGGGTCGAACACCCCGGGTTCGGCGGGCGCCGATGTGCCGAACAGGCAGACCTCGGGCGCCCTGCTGACGACGAGTTCCGCGGCCCCGGACGTCGGCGCGGCCGCCGCGAGCACCCGGTGCCCCCGCAGCTTCAGCGCCGAGGCGAGTGCCTCGGCGAGCAGACGGTGGTCATCGACCACCATGAGCCGCACGCCCATCGGAAAAGCCCCCATGTGTACAGCGCAGCCCCGCTGCGTCACCCTGAACAGGCCCCCCGGCCCCTCTGACCCGGCAAGCTACACGCTTGTTCGACGTGGCGCGCCCTCTACCGGACGGAAGCCCCCCAGAATGCCGAATTCTGCTCAGTCCAGGGCTCCTTGTGCGTCGGAAAACGATCGGCCCTGCCGGTCGGATGATCAACCGGCAGGGCCGTTACCGTCCGGCCCGGAAAGGGGCCGGAGGGGTCAGACGGTGCTGAAGGAGACGACGAGGTACTGCTTGTCGTCCAGCGAGCTGGACTTGCTGGGCTCACTGACCATCTTCTCGGAGATGAACAGCCGCCCCTTCTCGTAGATGAACTCGGCGTAGTCGATGGAGAAGCTGGTCTCCGCCTCGCGGACCGACTCGTCGTCCGGGTTGACCATCAGCACGGTCTCCTTGAACGTGGAGCCGTTGATGGAGACGATCTGGCCGCCCTTGTCGTACGGGGGCCGCTTGTACGCGATGAGGTTGGAGCCGTCCATGCGCAGCGGGGTCAGCGTGTAGCGGTCGCCTGCGTCCGCCCTGCCTCCGACGAGCTTGCCGGTGGTGAGGTCGAAGGCGACGATCTCGTTGGTGTCGCCGTACTCGCCGCCGCCCTCGTGCTCCTCGGTCGGTACGTAGAGCCTGTTGTTGCCGACGGCGAGTGAGGAGCACTGCTCGACCTCGGTCGAGCCGCAGTCGGCGGCGTACTTGTCCGCGTCGGCCGAGATCCGGACGATCAGCTTGCCTGTGGCCGCGTCGATGGAGAAGAAGTCCGAGATGCTGCTGCCGTCACCGGCGGTGTCGCCGACGTCGGCCGCCACCACGAGCGGCTTGGTGGAGACGATGCTCGCGTAGTCGACGCCGGGCGGCATGTTGTACGAGGAGAGCGGTGCGCCGGTGGTCGGGTTCAGGGCCTGGACGGTGAGCTGCGGGTCGTCGTAACTGCCGCACTTGCGGACCACCGCGAGGGCCTCGCCGCCGCCGTAGCCCATGTCGTAGCAGTTGTTGGTGTCGGCCTTCGGCTTCCAGAGCTCGGCGCCGTTCGCCAGGTTGAAGGCGGCGCCGCCGCTGGTCCCGCCCGCCGCGACCGTGGAGCCGCTGAGCGTGACCTCGCCGAACCTCACGGGCTCGTCGCCGCTGGACGCGGAGGTGACGGACTTGCTCCACATGAGCTTGCCCGTGGCCAGGTCGAGGGCACCGATCTGGGTGCAGGAGGGGTACTTGTCCTCGGCGCTCGGCTTGCCGTCCTGGAAGGCGATGGCCGTCTTGTAGTCCTTGCTCATGTGCCGGGACGCGGCGCAGACCTGGCCGGTCAGCGGGATCGACCAGACCTTGGTGCCCTTGGCGAGGTCGTAGCCGACGACTTCGTACACGCCGGTCTTCACGTACACCTTGTCCGTGACCCAGGAGCCGTCGACGACCGTGGTGTCGGTGACCTTCGGGTGGCGCAGCTGGAAGCCGACCTTGGATTTGGTGTCGGACGGAGCCTTCTCGGTCCCGCCGGCCAGGCCGTCGCCCTCACCGCCCTTGCCCTCGCCGCCGGTTCCGGCGGAGGACGCCTCGTCCTGCTTGCCGCCCTCGTCACCGCCGCTGGAGGCGTAGATGACCCCGCCGCCGACGATCAGCACGACGGCGACGACCGCGGCGACGATGATCTGCATCTGGGTGGTGAACTTCTTGCCGCCGCCGGGCTGCGGGGTGGCGTACTGCGGGTGCATGGGCGCGGTCGGGTAGCCGTACCCCTGCGGGGGCATGCCGGGCTGCCCCTGCGGGAAGCCGTAGCCCGGCTGCGTCGGCGGCTGCCCCGGCGGGGGTGCCTGCGGATACCCGTAGCCGGGCTGGGTCGGCGGCTGCCCCGGCGGGGGTGCCTGCGGATACCCGTAGCCGGGCTGGGTCGGCGGCTGGACCGGCGGCGGGGCCTGCGGGGTGCCGTAGCCGCCGGCGGGCGGAGGGGGCGGGCTGCCGTAGCCGCCCGCGGGCGGGGTGGGCGGCGTGGCCGGGGGCTGCTTGCCGAACGGGTCGGCGGGCGGCGGGGTGGGCGCGCCGAATCCGCCGGGCGGCGGGTCCTGCGGGGCGCCGAATCCGCCCTGGGGCGGCTCGTTGGGCGGCTGGGGCGGCTGGGTCATGGCGTACGTACCTCTGCTGGTTCTGAGGAGAAGGGGCTGCGGTTGCCGTCGGCGGCCGTCACTTGCCGAAGGCCATCATGGTCGTCTGCTCCTTCTCCTCCTCGTCGTTGCTCGCGCTGACGCGGTCGCTGACGACGAAGGAACGGCTTCCGGCATAGACGGTCTTGGACGAGAAGAAGCTCTCGATCCTGGTCGTCGAGTCCGGGTGCTGCAGCACCACCTCGGGCGTGCCGCCGGTGGGCGCGATCGTGGCGATCGCCCCGCCCTTGTCGTACGAGGGCTCCAGGTAGACCAGGACGTCACCGCTTTCCATGCGCAGCGGCTTCATGGTGCGCTCGGCGGGGGCCGCGGCCTTCCACTTGGTCTTGCCGGTGTTCAGGTCGAACGCGACGACCTTGTTGGTGCGGCCGGTGCCGCTGGTGTCGTCCTCGGTCATCATGTAGAAGGTGTTGGCGTCGGCGGCGACGCCGCTGCAGCCTTCGAGCTTCTTGCCGAAGATCGAGAAGCCTCCGCCGCAGTCGACGGAGAGCTTGTCGCCCTTGTCACTGATCAGCTGGGAGCGGAGCGTTCCGTTCTCCTTGAGCGCGAGGACGGCCCACTTCTTCTCCTCCCGCTGGGTCAGCGAGATGACGAGGGGACTCACCGAGTACACCTTGTCGATCTCCCAGCCGCGCTTCGGCTCGTAGGTCCACTTGGCCTTCCCGGTGGCCGGGTCGACCTCCTGGACCTGCTGCTGCGGGTTGTCCACGTCATCGGTTCGGCAGTTGACCGCGGCGATGAGTTTGGGGCCGCCGGCGAAGGCGTACGGCTTGCAGTCGCCCGACGGGTTGCCGAACAGTTCCTTGCCGTCACTGACGCGGAACGCGCTGGAGTTGCTCGTGCGGCCGACGGTCACGGTGTCACCGCTGATCGCCAGGCCGATGTCGGACAGCAGGTCCCAGGTGCCGTTCTTCTTGACCGCCTTCTTCCACCCGGCCTTGCCGGTGTTGAGGTCGATCATCTGGAGGTCGGCACAGTCGGCCTTGTCCGTGGTGCCGTTCATCACGCCGATGACGATCTTGCCGTCGGAGGTGGGCGTGACGGGCGCGGCGCACATGTCGGCGGGGAGCGGAAGCTTCCACTTCTCCTTGCCGTCGGCCACCGAATAGCCGACGACCGAGCGGTACATGCCCTTGACGAGGGTGTCCCCGACGATCCACGGGCCGTACACGTTCGCGCCGTTGCGCGGCAGGTCGACGTCGTTCTTCGTCAGCCAGAGGACCTTGGCCTCGCCCTCCTTGCGACCGGCGTTCAGGTCGTCGTTCGCCTCACGGCCGTCGCCCTTGCCGTCGCCCTGGTCGACGCTGGGCGAGGTGCTCGGGTCCACGGCGTTCTCGCTCGACTTGGCGACGGGCTTCTTCTCCTCGTCGCTCCCGCTCGTGGCGAAGAAGATGCCGGTGCCGACGACGAGCAGTGCGGCGAGCGCCGCGCCGATGACGACGGCGGGCTTGCCCTTGAAGGGGCCGCCGCCGGAGCCGCCGGGCGCGGGTGCGCCGGGGTACTGCTGCTGCGGATAGCCGTAGCCGGGCTGCTGGCCGTACGGGCCGGGCTGCTGCGCGTAGGGGCCGGCCGGGGCGCCGTAGGGACCGGGCTGCTGGGCGTACGGGCCCGGAGCGGCCTGGCCGGGGGCCTGGGGGTAGCCGTAGCCGGGCTGTGCTCCGGGGGCCTGCGGATAGCCGTAACCCGGCTGCGGCGCCCCCGGGGGCGGCATCTGCGGAGGTGCGGGCGGCATCTGCGGTGGAGCGGCCGGAGGTGACTGCGGCTGGGGCGGCTGAGGAGTGCCCTGCGGTTCCTGCGGAGCCCCGAAGCCCCCCTGCGGCGGTTGCTGGCTGGGCGGCTGGGTCATCAGCACGTCCCCCTTCGTGCGGTCCGGTGCCCGTTCCGGTCTCCCCCGCGATTCCGCTGGGTTCAGAGGATCAGGTGCGAGAAATCTCTGAATTCCCCCCGGAAAGGAGCGAATCGGGCATGGCTTCCGCGGCTTTACGACAGTCGAGCGGGGCTTCTTTGTACCACCCGCACCCACCGGGCACCGGCTCGGTCCATGCCCTGTTCCCAAGGGAGAACCGGCCCGTGATGTCGCCGTTACGAGCCCGGTGCGGGCGGGCGGCCGCACCGGCGGCCGCCCCGGCGTCAACACCCCTCGGAGTGGGCGGGTTTCACCGGAATGAGGGCTTCAGGTGCGGGAGGAACGCCTCAGTCACCGAACGCCATGAACATCTTCGTCGTGACCTCGATGTTGTCGTCCTCCTCCAGACCGACCACGGACCGGGTGACGAGGGAGCGGCCGTTCGTGTAGTCGACCTTGCCGCCGGCGAAGCCGTCCTCGATGGCCGCCGTCGACGCGGGATGTGCGAGGACGGTCTTCAGGTCGCCGCCGGCAGCCGGCACCGTGGCGATCTCACCGCCCTGCTTCTTCGTGGGAGCGACGTAGACGAGCACCTGGCCGTCCTCGGTGCCGAGCGGTTCGACCCTGCGTCCGAGCGGTGCGGCCACCGTCCACTTCTGCTCGCCGGAGTCCAGGTCGAAGGCGACAAGCTTGTTGTCGATGTCGAACTCGGCGTGCTGCCGCTTCGTCGACACGTAGAACGTGTCGGAGTCGACGGCCACGCCGGCGCAGTCGTCCTTGTTCGAGGTGACCATCTGGTAGCCGCCGCAGCGCACTTCGTAGTCGGCGAAGCCGAAGTCGACGTCACGGGTGCCCAGGTCGATCTCCGCGCGGAGGGTACCGTCGGCCCTCAGGGCGACGGCCTTCCACGCGTCGCCCTTCTGTACGGAGACCACCAGCGGATCGGTCGAATAGACCTGGTCGACGGTCCAGCCCGCCCCCACGTCGTACGTCCATCGCGCCTTGCCGGTCAGCGGGTCGACCTCCTGGATACGCTGGTCCGCCCGGTCGTCGCCCAAGGGGGCGCAGGACGTGGCGGCGATCATCCGCGGACCGCTGGTGAACGCGTACGGCCGGCAGGGTCCGGCCGGCATCCCGAACACCTCCTTGCCGCCTCCGACGTCGTAGGCGAGCACGCGGCCGGCGCGCGCGTAGGTCACGGTGCCGCCGTTCAAGGACATGGCGACGTCCCGCCGGATCTCCCTGAACCCGCCTGCAGGAAGCGTCTTCGTCCATCCCGCCCTGCCCGTCCTCAGGTCGATCATCCGCAGGACCGAACAGTCCGCGCCGTCCTCGGTGTGCTCCTCGAACGCGATGACGATCTTGCCGTCCCCTGTCGGCAGGGTCGGTGCCGCGCATATGTCGGCGGAGACCTTCAGGCTCCACACCTTCCGGCCGTCCTGCGCCGAGTAGCCGGAGACGGTGCGGCGGACGGCGTGCGCCACGACGTCCCCGGACTGCCACGGGCCGAAGACGGTGAGGGCCTGCCCGGGCAGGTCGACGCCGAGGCTCTTCACCCAGCGCAGCTTCGCCTCGCCCTGCTCACGCCCGGCGTCAACCGCATCGACGAGCTCGGAGTCGGTCCGGTCCGTGGTGTCACCCTTCCCCTCCGCGGTGGGCGAGGCCGCGGGCCGGTCACCGCCACCGGCGGTGGGCCGCTCACCGTCGTCGCCGCCGCCGGTGGCGAACCAGACACCGGCGCCCGCGACGAGGAGTACGGCGAGCACCACCCCGACGATTCGCGCCGGCCTGCCCCCGAACCTCCCCCGCCCTCCGGGGCTTCCTCCGGGAGGCGGCGAACCGTAGGGACCCTCCTGCGGACCGTGGGGCCCGGGCTGCGGACCGTGGGGCCCGGGCTGCGGACCGTGGGGCCCGGGCGGTTGCGGCGCGTAAGGGCCGGACCGGGCACCGTACGGGCCCGGTTGCGGTGCTGCGGGATAGCCGTACCCGGGCTGCGGTGCGGGCGGATACCCGTACCCGGGCTGTGGTGCGGGCGGCTGAGAGCCGGGAGCCGCACCCTCCGCCGGGTCGAACGGTGCTCCGAAGCCCTCGTGCGACGAGTGCGGGCCGGGCGGCTGGGACATCGGTGCGTCCCCTTTTCTGCGGACCGGACCCTTTTCCGGTCTCCCCCGCGCTTCCGGTGCGCTCCGGGAGCCGGGGACAGCGCTCCCCGGAGCGCACCGGAAAGGAGCGAATCGGGCTTGGTTTCCGCGAGGTGATGGTGAGTCGGGCGGACCCTCTTTCTACCACCGGTGGTTTCTTGGGCCTCTTCCCCCTCATGCGTCGGCAGGCCCCGCCGATCCCGGTCCCGCCCGGCGGCCCTCAGGCTTCCTCGGCCAGCTCCAGCCAGCGCATCTCCAGCACGTCACGTTCCGCGACCAGTTCACGCAGCTCGGCGTCGAGCGTGGCGACCTTCGCGAAGTCGGTGGCGTTGTCGGCGATCTGCGCGTGCAGCGACGTCTCCTTCGTCGACATCTTCTCGAGCTGCCGCTCGACCTTCTGCAGCTCCTTCTTCGCCGCGCGCGCCGCCTGCGGGGAGACCGTCTCGGCCGGCGCCGCCTTGGGCGCCGAGGACCCGGCGAAGGACGCGGGCGTCGCCGTCTCCTCCATGCGCTGCCTGCGCTCGATGTACTCGTCGAGACCGCGCGGCAGCATCCGCAGCGCGCGGTCGCCGAGGAGCGCCATCACCTTGTCCGTGGTGCGCTCGATGAAGAACCGGTCGTGGGAGATCACGATCATCGATCCGGGCCAGCCGTCGAGGAGGTCCTCCAACTGGGTCAGCGTCTCGATGTCGAGGTCGTTGGTGGGCTCGTCGAGGAAGAGGACGTTGGGCTCGTCCATCAGCAGCCGCAGGATCTGCAGCCGCCTCCGCTCGCCACCGGACAGGTCACCGACCGGAGTCCACTGCTTCTCCTTGACGAAGCCGAACTGCTCGCAGAGCTGCCCGGCGGTCATCTCACGGCCCTTGCCGAGGTCGACGCGGTCACGCACCTGCTGGACCGCTTCGAGCACCCGCAGGTTCGGGTTGAGCTCGGCGACCTCCTGGGAGAGGTAGGCGAGCTTGACCGTCTTGCCGACGACGACCTTCCCTTCGGCGGGCTGTACGTCGCCCTGGCTGCGGGACGCCTCGGCCAGCGCACGCAGCAGCGAGGTCTTGCCCGCGCCGTTGACGCCCACCAGGCCGATGCGGTCACCGGGGCCGAGCTGCCAGGTGAGGTGGGTGAGCAGGGTCTTGGGGCCGGCCTGGACGGTCACGTCCTCCAGGTCGAAGACCGTCTTGCCCAGCCGGGCGTTGGCGAACTTCATGAGTTCGCTGGTGTCGCGCGGGGGCGGCACATCGGCGATCAGCTCGTTGGCCGCCTCGATGCGGTAGCGCGGCTTGGAGGTACGGGCGGGGGCGCCGCGCCGCAGCCAGGCCAGCTCCTTGCGCATCAGGTTCTGCCGCTTGGACTCCTCGGTCGCGGCGATCCGCTCCCGCTCGGCCCGCGCGAAGACGTAGTCGCTGTAACCGCCCTCGTACTCGTGGACGGAGCCGCGCTGGACGTCCCACATGCGGGTGCAGACCTGGTCCAGGAACCACCGGTCGTGGGTGACGCAGACGAGTGCGGAGCGCCTGGTCCGCAGATGTCCGGCCAGCCAGGAGATGCCCTCGACGTCGAGGTGGTTGGTGGGCTCGTCGAGGACGACCAGGTCCTGCTCGGCGATGAGCAGCTTCGCCAGGGCGATCCGGCGCCGCTCGCCGCCGGAGAGCGGGGCGATGACGGTGTCCAGGCCGTGCTCGAAGCCGGGCAGGGCGAGGCCTCCGAAGAGCCCGGTCAGCACGTCGCGGATCTTGGCGCTGCCCGCCCACTCGTGGTCGGCGAGATCGCCGATGACCTCGTGCCGGATGGTGGCCTGCGGGTCGAGGGAGTCGTGCTGGGTGAGGACCCCCAGGCGCAGCCCGCCGTTGTGGGTGACCCGGCCGGTGTCCGCCTCCTCCAGCTTGGCGAGCATCCGGATGAGCGTCGTCTTGCCGTCGCCGTTGCGGCCGACGACGCCGATCCGGTCGCCCTCGGACACCCCGAGGGATACACCGTCGAGCAGGGCACGGGTGCCGTACACCTTGCTGACCTGCTCGACATTGACCAGATTGACGGCCATTTCACTCCTGCCTCGGGGATCCCTGCGTCGGGGACCGCTCGACGTCCCAGAGTAGTCGCCGCGCGGGGTGCGATAGCGTGCGGCGATCGATCATGGGGAGTAACCCCAGGTCGGAGCGGTACGGAACATCTCAGGGGTGGGGACTTCATGATGCGTTACGCGATACGGACTCTGGTTCCGGCGGTCCTGGCGGCGGCGGTATCGGCGGGCTGTTCGTCGTCGTCCGACGGCGGCACGGACTCGGGCACCGGCAAGAACGGGGACAGCGCCCCCGCGAAGGCGTCGGAGAGCGCCGTCGCGGAGAAGGGTGGCACGCTCGGCGGCCCGGGCTCGGCCTGTGAGCTGCCGGTGACCTTCGATCTTGCGGCGGACTGGAAGCCGGAGGCCGTGGAGGTGGATCCCGGATCCGAGTTCGCGGAACTGGCGCAGCAGGGCTCGGCGACCATGGTCTGCGAGATCGACGCCAAGCCGGCCGGGAACATCGGCTACCTCCGGGTCTGGCAGGGCAAGGGCTCCGGCACCACTCCGCGAGCGGCGCTGGAGGACTTCGTGGCCGGCGACGCGAACGCGTCCAAGGCGTCGTACGAGGAGACAGGTGGGCCGGTGGCAGTTGTGGAGGTCACCTACACGGTGGACGCCGAACTGCTGGACGACCCCAAGGCCGAGCGGGCCTTCGCGGTCGCAACGCCGGAGGGGCCGGTCGTGGTGCACCTGGGCGGGCTGGACTCGCAGGAGCACGAGGAGATGCTCCCGGCGTACGAGCTGGCGAGGAAGACGCTGAAGCTGGGCTGACGCCGCCGTCACCGCACGTTGCCCCGTCGGACTCGGGCGCACACATCCCGTACGTACGTCCTGGCAGCGATCGATGATCTCGAGAACGGCGGCGGCACCGTACGGGAGCTCGTCGAATGAAGCTGGTCTGGCACGAATCCGCATGGGTGGACTACGTGTGGTGGCAGACCCAGGACCGGAAGATCCTCAAGCGGATCAACGCCCTGCTCCAGGACATCGACCTCCACGGAAACGAAGGCATCGGCAAGCCGGAGGCTCTACGGCATGATTTCCGCGGGTACTGGTCACGCCGGATCAGCGAGGAACACCGACTCATCTACCGCGTGAACGAAGACGAAGTACGTATCGTCTCGTGCCGCTACAACTACGGTCGCTGAGCGGCTTCCCGCAAGCGCCGCCCCTCACGTTCACCGCCCCGCCCCTTCCACCAGCAGCCAGCCTCCGAGCGCCATGGCGACGGCCGCCGGGGGGCTGACGTGGACGGCGATCAGTAGTGCGGTGTGCCCCTCGAGCAGCCCCGCGTAGCCGACCATGGACAGGCCCAGCACTCCGAGCGGGGCGAGGGTCACTCCGATCGCCGAGACGGCTCCGGCGCCGCTCGCCGCCCTGTCGGGGACGCCCCGGACGGGGCGCTCGAACGCAGGGAAGGCCGCGACCAGCAGGGCGGTGACCGCGACGGCGGCCGCGATCCGCACCGGTACCTGCGCCCACCAGGCGCCGGTGGCCGGGTCCGGCAGCGGGACGCCGAGGGCGAGCATCGCGCCGTACACGCCGAGCATCGCGGTGAGGTGCCACAGGAACGCGGTCATCGCGACGCCGTTGGCGGCCACGACCGTGCGCCAGACGCGCGGCCGGGCCGCCGGCCGGGCCGCCGGGTGCGCGCAGCAGCTCGACCTGATCCCATGCGCATACGGTCGCGCCGCACCCCGGGAGGGCGGCAGCGCGACCGTACTCGGTTCCCGCTGAGTACCGGCGGTCAGACGACGGTGGCGCCCGGTGCCGGGGATGCCGCCACCCGTGCGCTGCGGCAGGTGCCCGAGGCCATCAGCGCGTCGGCGACCTTCCCCGCCGACTCCTCGTCGGCGGTCAGGAACGCCGTGGTCGGCCCTGATCCCGAGACCAGTGCGGCCAGGGCGCCCGCGGCGGTGCCCGCCGCGAGGGTGTCGGCGAGCGAGGGACGCAGAGAGAGGGCGGCGGCCTGGAGGTCGTTGCCGAGGGCGTCCGCGAGCGCGGTGGCGTCCCCCTTGCGCAGGGCGCCCAGGAGCGCGGGCGACGCGGCCGGCTCGGGGACGTCCGTACCGGCGGTGAGCCGGTCGAACTCGCCGTACACCGCGGGGGTCGAGAGCCCGCCGTCGGCGACGGCGAAGACCCAGTGGAAGGTTCCGCCGACCTCGACGGTGGTCAGCTGCTCACCTCGTCCGGTCCCGAGTGCCGCCCCGCCGACCAGGCTGAACGGCACGTCGCTGCCCAGCTCGGCGCAGATCTCCAGGAGTTCCTCCCGGCTCGTGCCGGTGGCCCACAGGGCGTCGCAGGCCAGCAGGGCGGCGGCGCCGTCGGCGCTGCCGCCCGCCATGCCGCCGGCCACGGGGATGTCCTTGGCGATGTGGATGTGCACATCGGGGGCGATGCCGTGCCGGGCGGCCAGGGCGATCACGGCGCGGGCGGCCAGGTTGGTGGCGTCCAGCGGGACCTGCGCGGCATCCGGTCCCGAGCAGGTGATGCTCAGGGCGTCGGCGGGGGTGACGGTGACCTCGTCGTACAGGCCGACGGCGAGGAAGACGTTGGCCAGGTCGTGGAAGCCGTCGGGGCGGGGTGCGCCCACCGCGAGCTGCGCGTTGACCTTGGCGGGTACGCGGACGGTGACGCTGCGGGTCATGCGGAGGGCTCCGGCTTGTTCTCGGCGATGGCGGCGAACTCCTCGACGGTCAGCGCCTCACCCCGGGCCTGCGGCGAGATCCCCGCGGCGGTCAGTGCGGCCTCGGCGGCCGGTGCGGAGCCGGCCCAGCCGGCCAGGGCCGCGCGCAGCGTCTTGCGGCGCTGGGCGAAGGCGGCGTCCACGACGGCGAAGACCTCGGCCCTGCTCGCGGTGGTGCGGACCGGCTCCGCGCGCCGGACGAGGGACACCAGCCCCGAGTCGACGTTGGGCGCGGGCCAGAACACCGTGCGGCCGATCGACCCGGCGCGCTTGACGTCGGCGTACCAGTTGGCCTTGACGGACGGCACGCCGTAGACCTTGTTCCCGGGCCGGGCGGCCAGCCGGTCGGCGACCTCGGCCTGCACCATCACGAGCGTCCGCTCGATGGTGGGGAAACGCTCCAGCATGGTGAGCAGCACCGGCACGGCGACGTTGTAGGGAAGGTTGGCGACCAGCGCGGTGGGCGGGGGGCCGGGCAGCTCCTTCACCAGCATCGCGTCCGAGTGGACGAGGTCGAACCGGCCGGCCCGGTCCGGCAGGCGGGCGGCGACCGTGGCGGGCAGGGCGCCGGCGAGCACGTCGTCGATCTCCACGGCGACGACCCGGTCGGCCGCCTCCAGCAGGGCCAGGGTCAGCGAGCCCAGGCCGGGCCCGACCTCGACCACCACGTCGTCGGGCCGCACCTCGGCGGTCCGTACGATCCTGCGGACCGTGTTGGCGTCGATGACGAAGTTCTGGCCGCGCTGCTTGGTGGGGCGTACGCCCAGCGCTGCGGCCAGCTCGCGGATGTCTGCGGGGCCCAGGAGGGCGTCGGGCTCTGTGGTGCTCACCCGTTAAGCCTACGGCCGCCGCGGGACCCCGGGACCGCCGCCCGGCACGGGCCCGAAGCCGCGTGTCTCCCGGAGGACGACGATCTCGTCGCCGTCGTCCAGCCCCGTGGCGGGGGTGGGGGCGACGGTGTCGCGGGTTCCGACCGTGACGCCTTCGGCGTCGAGGAGTTCGCCGACGTCGTCAGCGAAGGTGTGCAGGGTGCGCGACGTGCCGTCGACACTGACGCGGACGGCCTTGTCCTGCGCGAGGAACGCGGCAGTGCCGCCGGCCAGGACCGCGACGACCAGGGCGCGCGGGACGATCCGCCGCAGGCTGTCCGGGGCGCCCCGGTGACGCCGGGTGGCCCGGTGTCCGGGGGTCTTCCTCCGCGGGGCCGGCTGCCGGGACGCCAGCGGTGTGTCCAGCACGGTGGGGACATGGACCGGCGAGGCGCCCGGCCACCGCCGGGCGACGATCGTCCGCTCCTCGTGGAGGGAACGCGGCGGTGCCGGAGGCGGGGCGGGGACCCGCGCCCGACTCGTACGCCCACCGCCGCGCGGTGCGCGGTGACTGCCCTGCGAATGGCCCACGACGCTCCAGACGTTCCGCCCTGCCGACCCCGTTGCGCGGGCACGATAGCGGAGTCGTCGTCACCGTCCAAAGTCGTACGATCACCCACCGTGCGGGCCGGGGTGGGTATTGGACGTCAGAAGTCGAACGCGCGGGCGGTGTTGTCGTAGACGGCGGCGGCCAGGGTGTCCTCGTCGGTGCCCCTCACCTCCGCCATGGCACGGAGGGTGACCGGAATCAGGTAGGGCGCGTTGGGCCGGCCGCGGTACGGGGCGGGGGTGAGGAAGGGCGCGTCCGTCTCGACGAGCACGAGTTCGGCGGGGGCGACGGCCAGTGCGTCGCGCAGCGGCTGCGCGTTCTTGAAGGTGACGTTGCCCGCGAAGGACATGAAGTACCCGGCCGCCGCACAGATCCGGGCCATCTCGGCGTCCCCGGAGTAGCAGTGGAAGACGGTCCGCTCGGGGGCGCCCGCGTCGGCGAGGATGCGGAGCACGTCCGCGTGGGCGTCACGGTCGTGGATGACCAGGGCCTTGCCGTGCCGCTTGGCGATCTCGATGTGGGCGCGGAAGGACTCCTCCTGGGCGGCGATGCCCTCAGGTCCCGTACGGAAGAAGTCGAGGCCGGTCTCACCGACCGCGCGTACGTGGTCGAGGGCGGCCAGGGCGTCGATCTCGGCGAGGGCCTCGTCGAGCGCCGCCCTCCCGCCGGGATCGCGTGCCCCCTGGCGGGCCGTGCCCTCGGGGTCTCCGTGCACGATGCGGGGCGCCTCGTTGGGGTGCAGGGCGACGGAGGCGTGCACGGACGGGTGCGCGGCGGCGGTCTCGGCGGCCCAGTGCGATCCCTTCACGTCGCAGCCCACCTGGACGACGGCGGTGACGTTGACCGCCGCGGCGCGGGCCAGGCCCTCCTCGACGGTTCCGTCCTGCATGTCCAGGTGGGTGTGCGAATCGGCGACCGGAACCCTGAGGGGTTCGGGGAGCGGCGGGGCTTCGGTACGGCTCATGCCCACGACTCTACGAGGGCATGAGCTCTCTCTCACCGCCGGTGGAAGGGACGCAGCAGGTCGGACAGGTGCCAGTGGTGCGCCTCGGGCCCGGGAGCCCGCACCGCCGCGACCGCCATCTCCTCGGCGGCCGTCTCCTCACCGGCCCTCTTCGGAAGCGGGGGCTGCTGGGGCCGGAGCAGCTGCTGGACGAGGGAGACCCGGCCGGCCCGCATGATCCGGACGACGTGACCGCCGCACCTCGCGCAGGAGGGCGTGGACAGCGGTGAGGGCACCTGCCGCCCGTCCGCCTTGTAGACCACGAAGGCGTTGCCCGAGCGGTCGACGTGGTGTTCTATCTCGTAGGCCTGTTCCCAGCCGTACCCACACCTCATGCAGGCGAAGGCGTACGCCTCGTGCACGGTGGTTGCTGCGATCTCACTCATGCCTGCTCCTCTTGTCCGATGGACAAGCACTCCGGACAAGCACTCCGGATGATGCGTTCCACCCTCAAGTGGACGCCCTCACCGGCGGCGAAGCACCAGGTCTGCCGAGTGTTGGAACGCTTTTGGCCGTTCCGTGGCCGGAGGACCGGGAACGCGGCTCGGGCTTTACATTTCAGGCTAGTCCTTTGCCCTGCTCCTGGCCGGTCCGAGCCGCGTTCTTTGCCGCGACCACCGCATCGAACACCTCGCGCTTGGGCAGCCCCGCCTCGGCGGCGACCGCCGCGATGGCCTCCTTGCGCCGCTCCCCCGCCTCCTCGCGCACCTGCACCCTGCGCACCAGCTCGGCGGGGTCCAGTCCTTCGTTCCCCGAGTCCGTGGCGCCCTCGACGACGACGGTGATCTCGCCGCGCACGCCCTCCGCCGCCCAGACGGCGAGATCACCCAGGGGGCCGCGCTTCACTTCCTCGTACGTCTTGGTCAGCTCGCGGCACACGGCGGCCCTCCGGTCCGTCCCGAACACCTCGGCCATCGCCGCCAGGGTGTCGTCCAGCCGGTGCGGGGCCTCGAAGAAGACCATCGTGCGGCGCTCGCCGGCGACCTCGCGCAGTTTCCCGAGCCGTTCGCCCGCCTTGCGGGGCAGGAAGCCCTCGAAGCAGAAGCGGTCCACGGGCAGCGCCGACAGGGCAAGCGCGGTCAGCACCGCCGACGGTCCCGGTACGGCGGTGACCTTGATGTCCTGCTCCACGGCGGCGGCGACGAGCCGGTAGCCGGGGTCGGAGACGGACGGCATCCCGGCGTCGGTGACGAGCAGGACGCGCGCGCCGCCGGCCAGCGCCTCGACGAGTTCGGGCGTCCGCGCGGCCTCGTTGCCCTCGAAGTAGGACACGACACGCCCCGTCGTGTGGATGCCCAGGGCCTGGGTGAGCCGGCGCAGCCGCCGGGTGTCCTCGGCGGCCACGACGTCGGCCGTCTCCAGCTCGGCGGCGAGCCGTGGAGGGGCGTCCGCCACGTCGCCGATGGGGGTCCCTGCGAGTACGAGCGTTCCAGTCGTTCCAGTCACATCGGCCATCCTCCCAGCACGGGCGGCACCACTCGCACAGATGCGTTCCTTACGATGGCGCGGTGACGAGTACTGCGCCCGAGGCCCAGCAGGGCAACGACGCCGGGGATCACACCGGCGACCAGCCGCCTTCCTGGCAGCAGCGGCTGCGCCGCTTCGGCCATTCCCCACGTCCGGAGACGGGGCTGCGCGAGCGCCTGATCCCGCCCTACACCCGCCCCGGGCGCCAGTTCTGGAGCGTGCTCGCCGTGCCGCCCGGCCTCGCCGGCCGGCTGGTGCGCTGGTCCGCGTGGGGCGGGCCGCTGCTGGTCGCCCTGGTCGCCGGGCTGCTGCGGTTCTGGAACCTGGGCAGCCCGAAGGCGGTGATATTCGACGAGACGTACTACGCCAAGGACGCCTGGGCGCTGGTCAACCAGGGGTACGAGGGTTCGTGGCCCAAGGACGTCGACAAGCTGATCCTCAGGGACCCGTCCTCGGTGGACATCCCGGTGGACCCGGGCTACGTCGTCCATCCGCCGGTCGGCAAGTGGATCATCGGGTTCGGCGAACAGCTCTTCGGCTTCACCCCGTTCGGCTGGCGTTTCATGGTGGCGCTGCTCGGCACCCTCTCGGTCCTGATGCTGTGCCGCATCGGCCGCCGGCTGTTCCGCTCGACGTTCCTGGGCTGCCTGGCGGGAACCCTGCTGGCCGTGGACGGTCTGCACTTCGTGATGAGCCGCACCGCGCTGCTCGACCTGGTGCTGATGTTCTTCGTCCTCGCGGCGTTCGGCTGCCTCCTCGTCGACCGTGACCGGTCCCGCCGGAAACTGGCCGCGGCGCTCCCGGTCGACGAGGACGGGATCCTGCGCCCGGACGCCCACATCGCGGAAACGCTCCGCCTCGGGTGGCGTCCGTGGCGGATCGCGGCCGGCCTGATGCTCGGCCTCGCCTTCGCGACGAAGTGGAACGGGCTCTACATCCTGGCCGCGTTCGGTGTGATGGCGGTGCTCTGGGACGTCGGCGCCAGGCGCACGGCCGGCGCCGTACAGCCGTACCGGGCCGTGGTCCTGAGGGACCTGCTGCCCGCCTTCGTCTCCACGGTGCCGGTCGCGATCGGCACGTACGTCGTGTCGTGGACCGGCTGGATCGTCACGGACAAGGGCTACTACCGCAACTGGGCGGCCACCGAGGGCAGGGGCGGCAGCTGGACCTGGTTGCCGGACTGGCTGCGCAGCCTGTGGCACTACGAGTACCAGGTCTACGAGTTCCACGTCGGCCTGACCTCCGGCCACACCTACCAGTCCAATCCGTGGAGCTGGATCGTGCTGGGCCGGCCCGTCTCGTACTTCTACGAGGAGAAGACGGGCTGCCTCACGTCAGGGACCGGGAAGTGCGCCCGCGAGGTGCTGGCGCTCGGCACCCCGTTGCTCTGGTGGGCGGCGTGCGTGGCGCTGCTGTACGTCCTGTGGCGCTGGTTCTTCCGCCGGGACTGGCGGGCGGGCGCGATCGTGTGCGGGGTGGCAGCGGGCTGGGTGCCCTGGTTCTTCTACCAGGAGAGGACGATCTTCCTCTTCTACGCGGTCGTGTTCGTGCCGTTCCTGTGTCTGGCGGTCACGATGATGATCGGCGCTCTCATCGGCCCCGCGACCGGAACGGGCACCGAACACCGCCTCGGCGTGGAGACCACCGACCCGTCGGGCGAACGCAGACACACCCTGGGCGTGATCGCGGCGGGGGTCCTGGTGCTGCTGATCGTCTGGAACTTCGTGTACTTCTGGCCCCTCTACACCGGCACGTCGATCCCGGAGGACGCCTGGCGCGACCGGATGTGGCTGGACACCTGGGTGTAGCCGCGAACGCCACCCTTAGCCGGAAAGCGCTCTCTCGAAGGGCGTAGCAGTCCGATAACAACCGCCTCAACGCCCCATGCCGTCCCGTACTGTGCGGAAGGAAGGCCCCCTTGAACACGTTCAAGGGGGCGCTCACGGGGAGGGGAACGCACAGATGCGCAGTGGAGCGAAGGTCGCCGTGGTCGGCGGGGTGTTCGTACTCGTGGCCGGGGGGCTGGGGTACGGCGTGTACGACGTGGTGCTGGGAGGCGGCGGGACCGGGGACACGGAGAGCGCCTCGGCGTCCTCGGAGGTGAGGACCGGGCCGCCCGAGAAGGAGGAGATCCAGGAGACCGCCAAGGGTTTCCTCGAAGCATGGGCGTCCGGCGACGCGTCGGCAGCCGCCCTGCTCACGAACAACGAGACCGTCGCCGAGCCGCTGCTGACGGCATACGCCGACGAGGCCCACGTCACGAAAGCGGTGATCACACCTGGCGCCGCCGTCGGTACGAAGGTGCCGTACACGGTGAAGGCCACCGTGTCGTTCGAGGGGCGGACCAAGCCCTGGTCGTACTCCTCCGAGCTGACCGTGGTGCGCGGACTGACGACCGGGAAGGCGCTGGTCGACTGGCAGCCCGCCGTGATCCATCCGCAGCTGACCGAGGGCGCGACGCTCAGGACCGGTGAGTCCTCGACGGCGGCGATCGAGGCCGTCGACCACAACGGCAAGGTGCTCGACAAGGAGACGTACCCGTCGCTCGGGCCGATCCTGGACAGCCTGCGCGAGAAGTACGGCGACGAGGCGGGCGGTTCCGCGGGCATCGAGACCTGGATAGAACCCGCGGACGAACAGCTCCCGGACACCACCCTGCTGACGCTGGCCAAGGGGAAGCCCGGCAAGCTGCAGACCACGCTCGACGCGGACGCCCAGGCGGCGGCCGAGAAGGCGGTCAAGCAGTTCAGCGGGGCGTCGGTGGTCGCCGTGAGGCCGTCCACCGGGTCGATCCGCGCCGTCGCCAACAACCCGGCGACCGGCTTCAACGCGGCGATGCAGGGCAAGCAGGCACCCGGCTCCACGCTGAAGATCATGACCGCGGCGATGCTGATGGACAAGGGACTCGTCTCGGCGAACAGCCCGGTCGAGTGCCCGAAGGAAGCGACCTGGCAGAGCAGGACGTTCCACAACCTCGACTACTTCGAGCTCCCGCCCACCGACACGTTCACCACAAGCTTCGCCCGCTCCTGCAACACCGCCTTCATCAAACTGATCGACGACACCAAGGACGACACCGCGCTCGCCAAGGAGGCACGGGACGTCTTCGGGATCGGCCTGGACTGGAAGACCGGTGTCGTCTCCTTCGACGGGAGCGTGCCCGAGGAGACCGGCGGTGAGGCGGCGGCGCAGTACATAGGCCAGGGCACCGTGCAGATGAACGCCCTCAACATCGCGTCCATCACGGCGACCGCCCGCAACGGGACGTTCCGCCAGCCCGTGATCGTCCCGCAGTCCCTGGACGACCGTCCGCTCGCCACCGCCTCACGCTCGTTGTCCCCGAACGTCACCGGGCAGCTGAACGACATGATGCGGGCCACAGCCTCGTGGGGCACCGGCAAGACCGCCATGGCCTCGGTCGGTGGCGACAAGGGCGCCAAGACGGGCTCGGCGGAGGTCGACGGACAGGGCACGTCCAACAGCTGGTTCACCGGCTTCAGCAACGACCTCGCGGCGGCGGCGGTCGTCCAGTCCGGCGGCCACGGTGGTGACGCGGCCGGCCCGGTGGTGGCGGCGGTGCTGCGCGCGGGGTCGTAGCGCGCCGACGGCGGCCCCGGTCACCTCGGGCGGCCCGGCCCGGCGCTTCGCGCCGGACGCCGGGCTCCACGGTGGTCCGGGCGGGTGCCGGCCCCCAGGACCCGGACGCGGCGCGGCTGTTCAGCGATACCGCCGGGGAGCCGGACACCCGCATCGCCCCGGGGCGGCTGCCCGGAGGGGCGGGCCGGGGACGGATGTGCACAGCAGCCGGAAAGGCTGTGGTCCGGCGCCGGGACGGTTCAGTAGCGTGCGGGCATGAGCACTCCCGACGCCACCCCCGCCACGACCGTCTCCGATGCGCATCCCCGCTTCGCCGAGGCCCTCCACGAGATGGGCCTCCAGGTCGACGTACGCCGCTTCCCCGACGCCATCCGCACCGCGGCCGAGGCCGCCGCGGCGGTCGGCTGCGCACTCAGTCAGATCGTCAAGTCCCTGATCTTCGAGGCGGACGGCGTACCGGTCCTGGTCCTGATGGACGGATCCTCACGGGTGGACGTGGAGCTCGTACGGAGCGAGCTGGGCGCCGCGAAGGTCGAGCGGGCGCGGGCCGCCGTGGTCAGGGAGACCACCGGATACGCGATCGGCGGCGTGCCGCCGTTCGGCCACCGGACGAAGACCCGGGTGCTGGCCGACCGGGGTCTGCTCGGTCACGCCGAGGTGTGGGCCGCCGCGGGTCATCCGCACACCGTCTTCCGCCTCGATCCCGCCACGCTCGTCGAGCTCGCGGGCGGCACCCTCGTGGACGTACGCGAGCCGGTCGCGTGACCCCGCTGGTGGCGGCGGCCGTCCTGGCCGCCGCGATCACGCACGCGAGCTGGAACGCCATCGCCCACGCCATACGTGACCAGTTGCTGTCCTTCACCCTGATCTCGGGCGGCGGGGCGCTGATCGGAGCCGTGCTGGCCTGCTCCACACCGATGCCGGCGTCCGGTGCCTGGCCGTACCTGCTCGCCTCGGCGGCCCTTCACGTGGTCTACATGCTGCTGCTGATGCGTTCGTTCACCCTGGGCGACTTCGGCCAGATGTACCCGATCGCGCGGGGCACCGCCCCACTCGTCGTGACGGTCCTGGCCGCCGTCTTCATC
Source organism: Streptomyces sp. NPDC005752 (assembly GCF_040630715.1). Taxonomy (NCBI): domain Bacteria; kingdom Bacillati; phylum Actinomycetota; class Actinomycetes; order Kitasatosporales; family Streptomycetaceae; genus Streptomyces; species Streptomyces sp. NPDC005752. The sequence goes on from NZ_JBEXYB010000010.1 coordinate 160,139, forward strand.
GGTGAGGTCCCGGACGGCTGGGCGACGGCGGGCGTGGCCGTGGCCTCGGCGGGGCTCGTCGGGCTGGCCCTGTGGGGCATCCGGGGCTCCGGCAGCCGCCCCCACTGGCCGGCGGTCCTGGCGGCCCTCGCGACCGGTCTGGCGATCGCCGGCTACACCACGGTCGACGGGATCGGGGTACGCGCCTCGGGGACCCCGGTCGGCTACATCGGCTGGCTGATGCTCGTGCAGGGCATGGTCATCCCGGCGTACGCCTACTGGCGCAGACGGGGCGCACTCGTCTCTCAGCTCCGCCCGTTCGTCAGCCGGGGACTGCTGGGCGCGGCGCTGTCGGTCCTGGCCTACGGTCTCGTCCTGTGGGCGCAGACGAAGGCCCCGCTCGCCCCGATCGCCGCACTCCGGGAGTCCTCGATCATCGTGGGTGCCGTGATAGGGACGCTGTTCTTCAAGGAGAGGTTCGGCGGCCCCCGGATCGCGGCCGCCGGGCTGATGGTGGTGGGCATCGGGCTGATGCTGCACACGAGTTGACCGGGCGGAGAGCGGCGGCCGCCCCGGAAGCCGGGGCGATGCCACAGGGGTACGGCACGGCCGGCAGCGGTCCTACCGCGCCTCGGAGTCCCCCGTCATCGCCTTGCGGAACCCCGTGTTGACGGCGAGGAGGCCCCCGTCCACCCGCAGTGTGGTGCCGGTGATCCAGGCCGCGTCCCGGGAGGCGAGGAAGGCGACGGCGGACGCGATGTCGTCCGGTTCGCCTATCCGGCCGAGCGGGTAGAGGGCGCTCGCCCGGTCCAGTTCGGCGTCGCGGCCGGCCCAGGCGTCCGTACGGATCGTGCCGGGTGCGACGAGGTTGACGCGGACACCGCGTGGTCCCGCGTGACCGGCGAGCGTACGGGTCAGACCGGCGAGGCCCGCCTTCGCGGCGCTGTAGGCGTGGCCGCCGAAGTCCTGTTCGCCGTTGACCGAGCCGATGTTGACGATGGCGCCGCGGCCGGAGGCGACCAGGTGCGGCAGCGCGGCACGGGAGCAGCGGTAGGGGCCTGTCAGGGTGACGTCCAGGGTGTGGTCCCAGGAGGCGTCCTCCTCGTCCTCGAACAGCGCGGCGTCGTCATGGTTGGCGTAGGCGTTGTTGACCAGGACGTCGAGCCGTCCGAACGCGGCGACGGCCCGGGCCACCGCCGCGTCGACCGCCGCCCGGTCGCCCACGTCGCAGGCGAGGGATTCGGCGGTGCCGCCCGTCCCGCGTATCGCGTCCGCCGTGCGCCGGGCGCGCCCTGCGTCCAGGTCGGTGACCAGGACGGCCGCGCCCTCGGAGGCCAGCCGGCGGGCGGTGGCCGCCCCGATGCCCTGCCCCGCGCCCGTGAGGAGCGCGGCGTGACCGTCAAAGCGTGGAGGAGTCATAGCGCCGACCGTACTGCCCTGACCAGTGCCTGGGCACGGGGGTCGGCGGTGACTCCCTTCTGCAGACCGTTCGTCACATAGCCGAGCGCGATGCCGGATCCGGGGTCGGCGAAGCCGAGCGAACCCCCGCGGCCGGGGTGTCCGAACGACCCGGGGCCGAGCAGCGGCGCGGCGGGGCCGTGCAGCATGTAGCCGAGTCCGAAACGGGTGTTGACGACCAGCACGCGGTCCGGTCCCGCGGACTCCTCGGTGCGGGCCAGGGTGAGGGTGGCGGGGGCGAACAGCCGCTGCCCGTCGACCTCGCCGATCATCGCGGCGTAACAGCGGGCGAGCCCGCGCGCGGTGGCGACGCCGTTGGACGCGGGGAGTTCCGCCGCTCGGTAGGCCGGGGCGTTCTCGTCGGGGAAGGGGTCGATGGCCCCGAAGGCGCGGCGGGTGAGCGAGGACGGATCGCGGTAGGCCTCGACGACGGAACGCTTGGGCCGCACGCGAAGAGCACCGCCGCCCTCGGCCGCCGGGGGCTCGACGGGGCCGATGCGCCCGATCCGGTGCGCCTCGTCGGCCGGGAGCCCGAACCAGAAGTCCAGGCCGAGCGGGCGTGCGATCTCCTCCGCGATCCAGCGGCCGATGGTCCGTCCGGTGACCCTGCGCACCAGTTCCGCGACGAGCCAGCTGTAGGTCTGGGCGTGGTACCCGTGGTCGGTGCCGGGCTCCCACTGGGGCCGCTGTCCGGCGACGGCCCGCGGCCCCGACACCTGGTCCGCGGCCTCCTCGGGCGTCAGCGTCGCGTCGAGGGCGGCGAGCCCGGCACGGTGGGCGAGGACGTGCCGCACGAGGACACGTTCCTTGCCGTTCGCCTTGAACTCCGGCCAGTACGTGCCGACGGGGGCGTCGAGGTCCACCTGCCCGCGCTGGTGCAGCAGCAGCGGTACGGCGGCGGCGACGCCCTTTCCGGCTGAGCGGACGATCTGCACGGTGTCCACGGCCCAGGGTTCCACGCCGTCGACATCCCTCGTCCCGGCCCACAGATCCACGACCTTGCGGCCGTGGCGGTAGAGGGCGACAGCCGCTCCCCGCTCCCCGCGCTGTTCGAAGTTACGGACGAAAGCGTCCCGTACCGCCTCGAATCCCGGCGCCACCGTGCCTCGTACATCCACGCCTGCTCCCGCGCTCCCGCTCATCCCCCCATGGTGCATCGCGCCGCAGGTGGAACGGGGGGCGGGTCACCATCTGTTCATGAACGCGGGACGGACACGGAACGCGGGTCGAAGCCGAAGGGCAGCTCCAGCCGGTGGCCGCGCATGAGGGCGTCGTCGCACAGCAGGTCCTGGGTACGGTCGTCGGCGACGATCACCCCGTCGCTGAGGATGACGGCGCGCGGGCAGAGTTCGAGGGCGTACGGCAGGTCGTGGGTGACCATCAGCACGGTGACGTCCAAGGACCTCAGGATGTCCGCGAGTTCGCGCCGGGAGGCCGGGTCCAGGTTGGAGGAGGGCTCGTCCAGGACGAGGATCTCCGGCTCCATGGCCAGCACGGTGGCCACGGCGACGCGGCGGCGCTGGCCGAAGGAGAGGTGGTGCGGGGGCCGCGCCGCGTACTCCTCCATACCGACTCTCCCGAGGGCGGTCATGACTCGCTCCTCCAGCTCCGGGCCGCGCAGTCCGGCCGTGGCGGGCCCGAAGGCGACGTCCTCGCGGACGGTCGGCATGAAGAGCTGGTCGTCGGGGTCCTGGAAGACGATGCCGACGCGGCGCCTGATCTCCGCGAGGTTCCTCTTCTCCACGGGCAGTCCGGCGATCCGGACGGTGCCGGAGCCCGCGTCGAGAATGCCGTTGAGGTGGAGGACGAGGGTGGTCTTGCCCGCGCCGTTGGGACCGAGGAGTGCCACGCGTTCACCGCGGGCCACGGTCAGGTCGACGCCGAAGAGCGCCTGGTGGCCGTCGGGGTAGGCGTAGGCGAGGCCGCTGACCTCGAGGGACGGCGCGGGCGCGGGGGGCAGGCTCATACGGTCCATCCCAGCAGACATACGACGAGGGCGAGCACGGGGAGTGCCGCGGCGTGCGCCCACTGGGTCCGGGAGGCGGTCACCTCGTCGATGACCGGCATGGTGCCGGTGTAGCCGCGGCTGACCATCGCGAGGTGGACGCGTTCCCCGCGCTCGTAGGACCGGATGAAGAGGGCACCCGCCGTCTTGGCGAGGACGCCCCAGTGCCGTACGCCGCCGGCCTCGAAGCCACGTGAGCGGCGGGCGACCGACATGCGGCGCAGCTCGTCGGTGATGACGTCGCCGTACCGGATCATGAACGACGCGATCTGGACGAGCAGGGACGGCAGCCGCAGCCGCTGGAGGCCGAGCAGCAGGGAGCGCAGCTCGGTGGTCGAGGCCAGGATCACCGACGCGGCGACACCCAGGGTGCCCTTCGCGAGTACGTTCCAGGCGCCCCAGAGGCCGGGGACGCTGACGGACACCCCGAGCAGCTCGGTCTGCTCGCCGGGCACGACGAACGGCATGAGCAGCGCGAACGCGACGAACGGCACCTCGATGACGAGCCGCTTCAGCAGGAAACCGGCGGGGATCCGGGACACCGCGGCGACCCCTGCGAGCAGCACCCCGTACAGCGCGAAGGCCCAGACGGCCTCGCGCGGGGTGGAGACGACGACCACGACGAAGCCGAGCACGGCGGCGATCTTGCAGTGCGGGGGGAGATCGTGGACGGGCGAGTGCCCGTGCCGGTAGAGCGTGTGCGCGTGGCCGGCGCCCATGTCAGACGGACTCGGTGGTGCGGGTGGTGGGTTCCTCGGGCGTACGGCGCCTGCGCACGGACCAGAAGACCCCGCTGCCGACGGCTACGGTCGCGCCCACCCCGATCACTCCGGCGAGACCGCCGGAGATCCGGGCGTTCTCGACGTCCTTGACGCCGTAGTCGGCGAGCGGTGAGTCGGCGGCGCCGTGTTCCTGGACCTTCTCGTCGATGCCCTTGTCGGCGGCGACCTTCTCCAGGCCGTCGGGGTTCGCGGAGGCGTAGAAGGAGACGAAGCCCGCGAGGACGAGCGCGGCGGCCAGGCCGGCGGCCCGGACCTTGCGGGTGGAGCGGGCCGGGGCGGGCGAGGGGGCGGCGGCGGCCGGGGCGTCGACGAGTGCGCCGTCGACGCGGAGCTTGAGCGGGGCGGCGAGCCCGCGGGCACCGTGCACCAGGTCGGGACGCACGGCGATCACGGCGCCGACGGTGAGCGCGGTGATGGCCGCCTCACCGATGCCGATCAGGACGTGGACGCCGACCATCGCGGTGAGGACCTTGCCGAGGGGGACGTCGGTGGTGCCCCCGATCGCGTAGACCGCGGTGAACGCGACGGCGGCGGCCGGGACGGAGACCAGTGCGGCGACGAAGGCCGCGACGGTCGTGGAGCGCCGGGTGCGGGGCAGCACACGGGTCAGCCCCCGGAAGAGGGCGTAGGCGACGACGGTGGTGACGACCCCCATCACCGTGATGTTCACGCCGAGTGCGGTGAGGCCGCCGTCGGCGAAGAGGATGCTCTGCATCAGCAGGACGACAGCTATGCAGAGCATGCCCGTGTAGGGCCCGACCAGGATCGCGGCCAGGGCCCCGCCCAGGAGGTGGCCGCTGGTGCCCGCCGCGACCGGAAAGTTGAGCATCTGCACGGCGAAGACGAACGCGGCGACGAGCCCGGCCAGCGGAGCCGTGCGGTCGTCCAGCTCACGCCGTGCCCCCCGGAGGCCGACGGCGACCGCGCCCGCGGCGACGACACCCGCCACGGCGGAGACAGGTGCGTTGATGAAACCGTCGGGTACATGCATGGAGTGGCTCCGCTTTCGGGCGTGATGACTGGCGGGGTCGGGAAGCGCTCCATGATAGGGCCCTGTTGCAAATAGTTCGCAAGAGCGCAGGGTCGACAACTGACCCTAGCCTCGATATGCCCAAATGGGAATATATGGGACATTAGGGGAACAGGTTTCCGTACCGGAGGAGCCGGCCATGTCCCTCGTGATCCAAGAACACGCCCAAGCCCGGCTCATCACCGACGGCCCCGACCCCCGAGTGGTCCCCGTCGAACTGCGCTGCGACCCGCAGGAGCCCGGAACCGTCCACGTCCGGCTTCCCGGAGGCGCCGACTGGGCCGTCGGCCAGGACCTCCTGGAACGCGGTCTGCGCTCCCCCGCCACCCGCGGTGACATAGGGGTATGGCCGTGCGGCCGTGCCCAGCTGGTCCTGGAACTGCACTCTCCGGACGGCGTCGCGGTCTTCCAGTTCGACAGGGCGCCCTTCATCCGCTTCCTGTCGCGGGTCCGTGCGGGCACAGCGAAGCAGAAGCTCCCGGCGGCCGCCCCCGCCACCCGCGCCTGAACAGGACGGAAGCCCCCGTGCCGCGTGCACGGGGGCTTCCGTCCGCCCCGGTCCCCCGTCCCCACAGGTAACCGGCGCTCCGGGGCCGCGCTGCGCTCATCCGCTCAGAAGCCGGCCCCGGGGCTCGTGCGGCTCACGCCGCCACGCACACCGCGGATCAGGCGCGGACCAGCTCCCGCTCCCCGCCACCGTCGGCCGGGCCGTCGGAGAGCTCCTTGCGCAGGCCCTCCCCCTCGACGTCCACGTTGGGCAGCACCCGGTCCAGCCAGCGCGGCAGCCACCAGGCGCGCCTGCCCAGCAGGGCGAGCACCGCCGGGACGATGGCCATCCGTACGACGAAGGCGTCGAAGAAGACGGCGATGGCCAGCGAGAAGCCGATCATCTTGACCATCGACTCGCTGGAGCCGATGAAACCGGCGAAGACGGCCATCATGATCACCGCTGCGGCGGTGACCACCCTGGCACCGTGCCGGAATCCGGTGACGATCGCCTGGCCGGGCGTCTCCCCGTGGACGTACGCCTCACGCATCCGCGTGACCAGGAAGACCTCGTAGTCCATCGCGAGACCGAAGACCACACCGATCATGAAGATCGGCATCATGCTCATGATCGGGCCGGTCTGCTCGACCCCGAAGAGCGAGGCGAGCCAGCCCCACTGGAAGACCGCGACGACCGCGCCCAGGGCCGCGACGACCGAGAGCAGGAAGCCGAGGGCCGCCTTGAGCGGCACCAGCAACGAGCGGAAGACCACCATCAGGAGCAGGAAGGCCAGTCCGACGACGAGTGCCAGGTAGGGCAGCAGCGCGTTGTTCATCTTCTCGGAGAAGTCGATGTTCATCGCCGTCGCGCCGGTGACCAGAACCTCGGCGCCGGTGTCTCCCTCGACGTCCGCGCCCGCGTCGCGGATCGCGTGGACGACGTCCTCCGTCTCGACGGAGCTCGGCCGGTCCTCGGGGATGACCGTGATGGTCGCGGCGTCGCCGGCCTTGTTGAAGGCGGCCGGGGTGACGGCGGCGACGTGGTCGATGCCCTCGATCTCCTGGGAGACCCGGTCGACGGCGGCCCTGCCGTCCTCACTGCTCTTCGTGTCCACGACGACCAGCAGGGGACCGTTGAATCCGGGGCCGAAGCCCTCGGACAACAGGTCGTAGGCCTGGCGCTGCGTGGTGCTCCTCGGCTGGGATCCGTCGTCGGGCAGTCCCATCTCCAGCGAGGCCGCCGGCAGGGCGACGGCACCGAGGCCGATGACCCCGGCCAGCAGCACCCACACCGGCTTGCGCAGCACGAACCGCGCCCAGCGGGTGCCCATGTTCGGCTTCGCGTCGGTCCTGTTCTCCGCCTCGGCGGCCTTGCGCGCCTTGCGCCCCATGACCCGCTTGCCCGCGAAGCCCAGCATCGCCGGGACGAGGGTGAGCGCGATGAGGACGGCGATCACGACGGTACCGGCGGCGGCGAAGCCCATCTTGGACAGCATCGGGATGTTGACGACGGCGAGGCCCACCAGGGCGATGACGACCGTCAGGCCGGCGAAGACGACGGCGGACCCCGCCGTGCCGACGGCCCGGCCGGCGGCTTCCTCGCGTTCCCGGCCCTCGGCCAGCTCGGCGCGGTAGCGGGAGACGATGAAGAGCGCGTAGTCGATGCCGACCGCGAGACCGATCATCATCGCGAGCGTGGAGGTCGTGGAGCCCAGGTCGAGCACGTTCGCCAGGGCGGTGATCGTGGACACTCCGATGCCGACCCCGATGAGGGCGGTCAGCAGCGGCAGCCCCGCGGCGATCAGCGACCCGAAGGTGATCACCAGGACCACCGCGGCCACGGCGACCCCGATGATCTCGGTGGCCCCGGTCTCCGGCATCACCTGGAGCGCGTCACCACCGATCTCCACGGTCATTCCGCTGCTCTGCGCGGCTTCACCCGCGTCCTCCAGCGCCCCTCGCGTCCCGTCGGTCAGCTCCATCGAGCTGACCTTGTAGGAGACGGAGATGTACGCGGTGGAACCGTCCTGGCTGACCGCCTTCGCCGCAAAGGGGTCGGCGACCGAGGCGATCTGGTCCGAGCCGGACTTCAGGTCGCCGACGATCTCCTGGATCTCGGCCTTGTTGGCCGCCGAGGTCACCTTCTCCTCCCCCGGCGCCTTGAAGACGACCCGGGCGGTCGCGCCGTCGGCGCTGCCCCCGGGGAAGCGCTCGTCGAGCAGGTCGAAGGCCCGCTGGGCCTCCGTACCGGGGATGGAGAAGGAACTGGAGGTGGCGGTGGACGCGGAGGCCGCGCCGAATCCGGCGAGCGCCAGCAGCGCGACCCAGATCAGGGCGACGTAACGGCGACGCCGGAAGGCGATTCGTCCTAGTTTGTACAGGAATGTAGCCACGAAGGGGGTACTCCCGGTCAGGTCGTTGCGCGGAAGAGGGCGTGAGGAACCAGCCCGACGACGAGAGCGGCGTGTCAGGTGGAGCGTCGGGGAATCAGGTCGTGCGGAGTGCCCTGCGAAGGGAAGCGGGGACGTCAGACACCGAGGGCGGGGAACACCACGGCTTCTGCGTAGTCGATGAGGAACGCCTGGTCGACGGTCCGGTCCTCCACCAGCTCACGAGCGGCGAAGGCACCGATCATCATGTGCGGAAGAAAGGACAGCGCCGGATTGTCCGGACGCACTTCACCCCGGTCTACGGCCCGCTGGAGCAGCAGCCCGAGACCGGTGAGTTCCGGCTCGATCAGCAGCTCGCGCAGCGCCTGGAAGAGATCGGGATTGCCGTGGACCGCCTGGCCGAGCCCCCGCATCAGGGCGGAGTTCTTCTCCATCTGACAGTCGTCGGTCCGCTGCAGCACGGCGTGGAAATCACCGCGCAGAGAACCGGTGTCGATCTCGGCGAGCTGAACCGGCTTGTTGTGGCGCAGCGCCTTGACGACGAGCTCGGCCTTGCTCCCCCACTGGCGGTAGAGGGTGGCCTTGCTGGAACGGGTACGGGCGGCGACAGCGTCCATGGTCAGGGCTTCATAGCCGACCTCGCCGAGCAGATCGAGCACGGCGGCGTACAGCTCACCCTCGCGCTCGGGCGTGAGCCGGCTGCGTGCCATGTGTCGACCTCCTCTTGATCGCGCCTGCTGGATGGTACGCCAGTCGAAGATCGACCAGCGGAACGAAACTGTTTCGTACACTTCGAAGATACTCCCCACCCTCATCGAAACGAAACAGTTTCGCTTGTGTGCTGCACCACAAGTTGCCGCGAACCCTTCGGATGGAAAGCATTGGGGGGTGAGTGACGACGTCGCGTATCTCCGTTTCCCGCACCTCCACAAGGACCTGCTCTGCTTCGCGGCGGAGGACGACCTCTGGGTCTCCCCCCTCGCCCCGGCGGGGCAGCGGCCCGGTCGGGCGTGGCGGCTGACCGTCGACCGGACCAGGGTCAGTCATCCGCGCTTCTCGCCCGACGGCGGTCTCATCGCCTACACGACATGGCGCACGCTCGATCCAGAGATCCACATCGTCCCCGTCGACGGGGGGCCGGCCCGTCGGCTCACCCACTGGGGCTCCACCGACGCGCGGGTCTGCGGCTGGAGCCCCGATCCCGGGGAGTCGTCCCAGATCCTCGCGGTGTCCTCGCACAACCAGCCCTTCTCGTACTTCTCGTGGGCGTACAGCGTCCCCACGGACGGCAGCCCCGGTGGCAAGCTGCCCTGGGGCCCCGTCTCCGACATCGCCGTCGCCGACATCGACGGCGAACGGCGCACCCTGCTGCTCACCGGGAAGCCGCCGCACGAGCCGGCGGCCTGGAAGCGGTACAGGGGCGGCGCCACGGGCCGGCTGTGGCTGCACGGCGAACGGCTGCTGCCCGGCATCGGCGGGCACCTGGACGCGCCGATGTTCGTCGGGCGCCGGATCGCGTTCCTCTCCGACCACGAAGGCGTCGGCAATCTCTACTCCTGCCTGATGGACGGCGGCGATCTGCGCAGGCACACGGATCACGACGCGTTCTACGCCCGGCACGCCTCCAGTGACGGCCACAGGGTCGTCTACCAGTGCGGCGGCGATCTGTGGCTGGTCGAGGACCTGGAGTCGCCGGACGCGGCACCCCGGAAACTGGAGGTGCGACTCGGAGGCCCACGGACGGGCCGGCGTACGTACCAGGTGCCGGCGTCCAGCCATGTCGACTCGCTGTCCGTCGACGAGACGGGCCGGGCGAGTGCCGTCTCCGTGCGCGGCAGCCTCTACTGGCTCACCCACCGCGACGGCCCCGCCCGCACGATCGCCGACACCCCGGGGGTGCGGGTGCGGCTGCCCGAGATGCTCGGCAGCAGCGGACGGATCGCCTACGTCACCGACGCCGAGGGCGACGACGCGGTCGAGATCGCCTATCTGCCCCGGGCCAGCGGCGACCGCCCGCCCCGCCGGCTGGCCGCCGGGCGGCTCGGCAGGGTCCACGAGACCGTCTCCGACCCGGAGGGCGAGCGGCTGGCGATCGCGTCGAACGACGGCCGGCTGCTCCTGCTGGACACCGCGGAGGACGCCACGGAACCGGCCATGGACTTCCTGGGCCCGGACACGGACTCACCGGAAACGTCCGCACCACCGGAGCCCCCCGGTCAGGACGAGGGCGTGGCCCCGCCGAGGACCGTCGCCCCGCTGGAGGCCCTCGCCCGGACGGACAGCCCCGACGACGAACCCTCCGGGGACATCTCCAAGGGCGGCGACGGGCCCCCGGCCGGTGAGCCCCCGGCCGGTGAGCCCCCGGCCGACGGGCTCACCGAACTCATCCGCTCCGTGAACGGACCGGTCCGCGATCTGGCGTTCTCCCCGGACGGCCACTGGCTGACCTGGTCGCACCCCGGCATCGGCCGGTCGCTGCGGCAGATCAAGCTGGCCAGGATCACCGGCCCGGACGCCCCGGTGACAGTGGATGTCACCAACGGGCGCTTCGAGGACGAGAACCCCGTCTTCACCGGGGACGGCCGCTATCTCGCCTTCCTCTCCTGGCGCGGATTCGACCCGGTGTACGACGTCCACACCGGCGACCTCTCCTTCCCGCTGGGCTGCCGCCCCTATCTGGTCCCCCTCACCTCGGCGACCCCCTCCCCCTTCGCCCTGCTCCCGGACGGCAGGCCCGCCGCGGGCGGCCTGGATCCGGTGGACATCGCCGAGGGCACGGTCGAGGGGCCGACGGTGATGGTGGAGTTCGAGGGGCTGGAGAGCAGGGTGACCCCCTTCCCGGTCTCCGCGTCGAAGTACTCGGCGCTCCAGCCGGTCAGCGGCGGGGGCCTGGTCTGGCTGCGCTGGCCGATCTCCGGAGCGCTGGGCGAGACCTTCGCCAACCCGTCGGACATGTCGGGCCGGCCCACGCTGGAGCACTTCAACATCGCCAAAGCCCGCAGGACCGAACTGGTCGGCCACCTCGACTGGTTCGCGGTCAGCGGGGACGCCTCCCGGCTCGTCGTCATGGACGACGGCGAGCTGCGCGCCGTACCGTCCAACGAGCCCGGCGACAACGACACGACGGTCTTCCTCGACCTGCGCCGCATCCTGCACGACGTCGACCCGGCGGCCGAATGGCGCCAGGCGTACGGAGAGGCGGGGCGCATCATCCGCTCCTACTTCTGGGAACCGGACATGTGCGGCATCGACTGGGGCGGCGTACTGGAGCAGTACCGCCCACTGGTCGAACGGGTCGCGTCCCCCGACGAGTTCGCCGACCTGCTGCGCGAGGTCCTCGGCGAACTGGGCACCTCCCACGCGTACGTCTCCCCCGCCCGCCGCAACGAGGGGCCCCCTCACTACCAGCGGGCGATCGGACTGCTGGGAGCCAACCTCGTCTGCCGGGACGGCGACTGGACGGTGCAGCGCGTCCTGCCCGGCGACTCCTCCGACTCCAAGGCCCGCTCTCCGCTGGCCGGTACGGGGATCCGCGAGGGGGCCGTCCTCACGCACGTCGACGGCCGGCCGGTCGATCCCGTGGCGGGCCCGTCCCCCCTGCTGACGGCCGCAGGCGGCACCACGGTGGAGCTGACGTTCCGGCCGGCCGAGGGTGAGGGCGGCGGACGGTCACGCCGCGTCGCGATCGTCCCGCTGGTCGACGAACGCCCCCTGCGCTATCAGGACTGGGTGGCCAAACGCCGTGAAGTCGTACGGGAGTTGAGCCACGGAAAGTGCGGCTATCTGCACATCCCCGACATGGGGGGTTCCGGCTGGGCACAGTTCAACCGGGACCTGCGGCTGGAGGTGTCGCGCCCGGCCCTGATCGTGGACGTACGGGGCAACGCGGGCGGCCACATCAGCGAGCTGGTCGTCGAGAAGCTCACCCGCACGATCCTCGGCTGGGACCTGACCCGTAACGCCCAGGCGGTCTCGTACGCGTCCAACGCGCCCCGGGGCCCGGTCGTCGCCCTCGCCGACGAGGCCACCTCCTCCGACGGGGACATGATCACGGCCGCGTTCCGGCTGCTGAAGCTGGGGCCGGTGGTGGGTCAGCGCACCTGGGGCGGGGTGGTCGGGATGACCGGGCGGCACCGGTTGGGTGACGGAACGGTGATCACGGTGCCGATGAACGCGGCCTGGTTCGACACGTACGGCTGGTCCGTCGAGAACCACGGCGTCGAACCCGATCTGGAGGCACTGCGCACCCCGCTGGACTGGGCGGAGGGCCGCCACGCGGTCCTGGACGACGCCGTCAGGGTGGCCCTGGACCTCCTGGCCGCCCACCCGGCGGCCACACCCCCCACCTACGACACCGCCCCGAACCTACGAAGGCCGCCGCTGCCCCCGAGGTGACCGACGGAGCAGGGCGCATCCCGCATCCCGCACGAGAAGGGGCGTACCCGGCACCCGGGTACGCCCCAACCGACCGCAGACGTCAGACGCGTCGGCCGTCAGCGCTCACGCGGCTGGTCCGCCGCGTCCTGCGCACGGTCCCGCGCGCCGGGCCGGCGGCCCTGGGCCTGGTCCGAGGCACGGTCCGGACGGTCGGAGGGACGCTCACGCGCCTCGTCCCGCTTGCCGCCCGCCTTCTGCTGCTTGGCCTGGTCGGCGAGCTCCTGCGCCTTGTCCTTGAACTGGTCTGCGATACCCATGCTGTTCACTCCTATGTGGGTGCGTGGGGGTGGCCCCGGTGGGGCCTTGCTCAGACTTACACACCGGGACATTCATCGCATTTCGATCATCCGCGCCGTACTCGCGCCTCTCTGTCGGCCGCGCCGCCGGCCCCCACGAGCCCCTTGCTCACCCCGTCGAGCCGGGGCCCGAACCGCTTCATCTCGCGCTGCCCGACCGCCCCTATGACCATCGGCAGGTACCCCCGGATCGACTGCATCCCGCGCAGCCACCACTGGGCGTACACGTGCGCGGAGCGCCGTTCGACACCCTCGACGATCCGGTCGACGGCGGGGCCCAGCGGATACGTCCGGTTCGCCGGCCAGGGCAGCCGCTGCCGCAACTCCCTCATGACGTCGTCCTCGTCGGCCCCGCGCACCATGTCCGTGTCGGTCCAGGACAGATAGCCGACCCCGACCTTCACTCCGCGGTGGCCGACCTCGCCGCGCAGGCAGTGCGCGAACGCCTCCACGCCCGACTTGGACGCGCAGTACGCGCTCATCATCGGCGCCGGGGTGATCGCGGCCAGTGACGCTATCTGGAGGAAGTAGCCGCGACTCTCGATGAGGACCGGCAGGAAGGCCCGCGCCGTCACCGCGCCGCCTATCAGGTTCACCTCGATGACCCGCCGCCATGCCTCAGGGTCCGAGTCGACGAGCGGACCGCCGGTGGCGACGCCCGCGTTGGCGACGACGACGTCGATCTTCCCGAATCGCTCCTTGACCTCCTGGGCGACCCGGCTCATCGCCACATGGTCCGTGACGTCGGCGTACCAGTGGTCGCTCGCGGAGTGCAGCCGCTCCGAGACCTTCTTCAGCTCGTCCGGCTCCAGGCCGACCAGCGCCAGCGTGGCGCCGCGCGCCGAGAGCTTGCGGGCGAGCAGTTCGCCCACCCCCCGCGCCGCGCCCGTGACGACGACGACCTGTCCTTCGAGACTCCGCCTGCCGCTCATGCGACCTCCTCCTCGCTCACGGCTTCCGCCGTGCTGCCCGCACCTTCAAGAGTGACGTACGAGGCCACCAGCTCGCGGAGCTTCGCCGTGACCACCTCGGGCGCCTCGACCGGCGTCATGTGACCCGTACCCGCCAGTTCCGTGAGCCCGAGGCTGTGCGGCAGCGCCGCCTCGATGGCCCTCGCGTGCACGGGCGGCGTCAGCCGGTCCTCCGCGCCCGCGATCACCGCGGTCGGCAGCCGCAGCTCCCGCAGCCGCGCCTCGAGGTCGAGCTCCGCGAGCACGTGCCCCCAGGCGGCACGTGCGCCGGTGGGACACGCATGGACGATCCTGGCACAGGCGTCCACGCGTTCCGGCGCGGAACCGCGCCCCATCGTGGCGTACTTGAGGATCGCCTTCGACACCGCGTTGACCGGCCCGAGCGGTGCGCGTGCGCCGAGCACCGCCGTGGTGATCCGGGTACGCAGGGCGCCTGCCCTCAGCGGGAGCACCAGCGACTCGGCCGTCAGGCGCGAGCTTCCGGTGCTGCACAGCAGCACGGCCGCCCCGTGTTCCCGCACGGCGTCGCGGCCGGCCGCGGCCATCAGCGTCATCCCGCCCATGGAGTGGCCGCCGAGCACCGCTTTCTGCCCGGGCCCGAGCGTGGCCCTCAGGACCGCTTCGAGGTCGTCGGCCAGCGCACGCGTGCTGTATCCGCCGGCACCCGCCTCGGGGGTGCGCCCGTGGCCCCGCTGGTCGTAGACGACGACCCGGTGGTCCGCCGCCAGGTCACGCACCTGGGCGTCCCAGAAGCGGGTGTTGCAGGTCCAGCCGTGCGCAAGGACCACGGCGGGCGCGCCCTCGGGGCCGTGCAGTTCGACGTGGACGCGCGAACCGTCGGCGGAGACGACGTCCATCTCGCGTACGGGCACGGGCGGAGTGTTCGCGAGCTGTGTCAGCCGGCTCATCGTGCGGCCTCCTCGGTCACGGCCTGTGCCGTGGAGTGGGTGGCGGGAGGACGGATGACCTCGTACTCCCCCAGATCGACCGAGCGGGTGGCCCGCCGGAATTCGGCGGTCGTGCCCGGCCAGACCGTGGTGTTGCGTCCGTTGGCGTCGAGGTACCAGCTGGTGCAGCCGCCGGTGTTCCAGACGGTCCGCTTCATCCGGTCCTGAACGCGCCGGTTCCAGGCGCCGACGGCGGAGGGCCGCGCGTCGAGTGCGGCACGTCCGCCGAGGACGTCGAGCTGCCGCATGTAGTCGGCCATGTAGTTCAGCTGGGACTCGATCATGAGGATCATGGAGGAGTTCCCGAGACCCGTGTTGGGGCCGATGATCGTCATCCAGTTGGGGAAGCCGGCCGCGGTCGCGCCCCGCAGCGCCTGCATCTCGTCCTTCCAGGACTCGGCCAGGGTGATGCCGTCGGCGCCGACGACCCGGCTGGCGATCGGCATGTCCGTCACATGGAAGCCGGTACCGAGGATGATCACGTCGGCCTCGGTCTCCGAACCGTCCGACCCGACCAGGGTCGAGCCCCGCACCTCGGACAGACCGGAGTCGACCACGTCGACATTCGGCTGCGCGAGCGCCGGGTAGTAGGCGTTGGAGAGCAGGATGCGCTTGCAGCCGATGCGGTACGAGGGGGTCAGCTTTGCCCGTAGCGCGGGGTCCTTGACGGCCCGCGCCATGTTGGACTTGGCTATCGACTCGACGAGCCCGAGCTGGTTGGGATGCTTGGTGAAGGCACCGACCTGCAACTCCCGGATGCCCCACAGGAGTCCGCGGCGCGCGGTGGCCGTGAAGGGAAGCGCGCGGTGCAGCCACTTCTCAGCGCCGCTGATGGCGCGGTCCATGCGCGGCATCACCCAGGGCGGGGTCCGCTGGAAGAGGGTCAGCCGGCCGGCCTTCGGCTGGATCTCCGGGACGATCTGGATCGCGGAGGCACCGGTGCCGATCACCGCGACGCGCTTGCCGCTCAGGTCGTAGTCGTGGTCCCACTGCGCGGAGTGGAAGACCTTGCCCGGGAAGTCGGCCAGTCCCGGAATGTCCGGCAGCTTCGGATCGCTGAGCGGGCCGGTGGCGGACACGACCGCGTCAGCGGTGATCGTGGAGCCGTTGGCCGTCTCGATCACCCAGTGCAGTTCGTCGTTGTCCCAGCGCATGACGGTGACTTCGTGGTCGAGCCTGAGGTGCGGGCGCAGCCCGAAGGTGTCCGCCACGTGCTCCAGGTAGGCACGGATGTGCTGCTGCCCGGAGAAGGTGCGCGGCCAGTCGGGGTTGGGCGCGAAGGAGAACGAGTACAGGTGGGACGGTACGTCGCAGGCGCAGCCCGGGTAGCTGTTGTCGCGCCAGGTGCCACCGACGGAACCGGCCCGTTCGAGGACCAGGAAGTCGGTGACGCCTTCGCGGCGGAGCCGGACCGCGGCCCCGAGGCCCCCGAATCCGGATCCGATCACCGCCACTCGTACGTGCTCGTGCTGGGCCATGCTGCCGCCTCCCCGCGGTACGTGCCACGACTCTGCCAGCAATCACTGGCACTGTTGGGAGACTAGAGCAGCCCCGTACCGATGGGTAGGGGTCGGGGCGAGGAAGTTACCGGCGGTACAACATAGGGTGCGGGTGTGGCTGAAGGACGCGAGCACCGCGAGTACCGCATGGAGGAGCTGGCCAGGGAGGCCGGCATCACCGTGCGCACCCTGCGTTTCTACCGGGAGCGCGGACTGATCCAGCCACCCCGCCGCGAGGGCCGTATCGCCTGGTACGACGACCACCACCTGGCCCGGCTGCGCACCATCACGGGCCTGCTGGAGCGGGGCCACACCCTCAACGGCATCGCCGATCTCGCCTCGACGTTCGACAGCGGCCGCGACGTCGCCGAGGTGCTGGGCCTGGGCGAACCGACCGAGGAGACCCCGGTCCGGCTCACCCCCGAGCAGCTCGCCGACTACTTCCAGGACCAGGCCACGGCGGAGAACCTCGCCGCATCCATGGAGCTGGGCTACCTCGGCGTCGACGGCGACGAGATCGTCCACATCAGCCGCCGCCTGCTGGAGGCGTCGTCCGAACTCGTCCGGGCCGGGGTGCCGCTCGACGCCGTACTTTCCTCGGGCCGCCAGGTCCGCGAGCACGCCGACGCCCTCGCCGACCTCTTCGTACGCGTCCTGCGCACCCACACCGCGCACACCGAGCCGGACCAACTGCGCACGCTGGCCCACGCGGTGGTGGACGCGGAGCTGTCGATGGCGCTCGACCGGCGGCTGCGCGAGGACGATCAGCCTTCGTAGGCGACCGTCACCGGCGCGTGATCGCTCCACCGCTCACCGTGCGTGGCGGCGCGCTCCACCCACGCCTTGACGGCGCGGCCGGCGAGGCCGGGGGTCGCCACCTGGTAGTCGATGCGCCAGCCCGCGTCGTTGTCGAAGGCCCGGCCGCGGTAGGACCACCAGGAGTACGGCCCCTCCTCCTCCGGATGCTGCGCGCGGACCACGTCGACGTACTCCGCCTCGTCGAACACCCGGGTCAGCCACTCCCGCTCCTCGGGGAGGAAGCCGGAGTTCTTCTTGTTGGCCTTCCAGTTCTTGAGGTCGGCCTCACGGTGGGCGATGTTCCAGTCGCCACACACGACCACCTCGCGCCCCCCTGCGGCCGCCCGCACCCTCAGCCCCTGGAGATAAGGGAGGAAGGCCGCCATGAAACGCTCCTTCTCCTCCTGCTTCTCCGTGCCGACCTCGCCGGAGGGCAGGTAGAGGCTGGCGACCGTCACACCCGGGAGATCGATCTCGACGTAGCGGCCCGAGGTGTCGAACTCCCCACTCCCCGGAACCTCGAACCCGCCGAAACCGATCTGGACGCGCTCCGGCGCGCGCCGCGTATAGACGGCGACCCCCGCGCGCCCCTTGGCCAAGGCCGGGGCCAGGACGACGTGCCAGCCCTCGGGCTCGCGCACCTCTTCGGGGAGCTGCTGCGCTTCGGCGCGCACTTCCTGGAGGCAGACGACGTCGGCCTCGGTACGCCCCAGCCACTCGACGAAGCCCTTTTTGGCGGCGGCACGGAGGCCGTTCACGTTCACGGTGGTAACAGTCAGCATCCCGGCACAGTACCTACATGTGGGATCGCATATCTGTACCATGAGTCGCATGAATATCCAGCCGCGGCCTTTCGACCACCCCGACGCGCTCAAACTCAACGACCTGGTGCAGCTCGAATATGCCGTGCGCTACGGAGACGGCGGTGACATCACACCGCTCGACGCCACCATGTTCGATCCGCCTCGCGGACTGTACCTGCTCGCCTACGACGAGCAGGACCGTCCCCTGGCCACCGGCGGCTGGCGCAGCCAGGACCGGAACGACGAGGGGTATTCGGACGGCGACGCCGAGATCAAGCGGATGTTCGTGATCACCGAGGGCCGCGGCCGGGGCCTCGCGCGACGCATCCTCGCCGCACTGGAGGCCGACGCCCGCGCGGCGGGCCGTACGCGCATGGTGCTGGAGACCGGGGACCAGCAGCCCGAGGCGATCGCGCTGTACACGTCGAGCGGCTACACACGCTGCGCGAAGTTCGGCCACTACCGCACGTACGACAGCAGCATCTGCATGGCCAAGCCGCTGGGACAGCCCGCCTAGGGAAGCCGCGCCACCCCGACGTAGAACCCGCTCCGCTCGTACACCGGCGCGGGCTCGTCCCGATACCACTCGGGCGCCGTGACCAGCCCCGGCTCCACGAGTTCCAGACCCTCGAAGAACGGCTCGACCTCCGCACGCGTGCGCATGCGGAGCGATATCGCACCCTTCCTGTACGCGGACTCGGTCTCCTGCTTCAGCTCCGGGTGCTGATCGGCGGTCCCGTGCGACAGCACGAGATAGCTCCCCGAAGGGAGCGCCCCGACCAGCCTGCGGGTGATGCCGTACGGGTCCTTCTCGTCGGGCAGGAAGTGCATCAGCGCGATGAGGGACAGCGCGACGGGCCTCCCGAAGTCCAGCAGCTCCGCCGCTCGTTCGAGGATCGCCTCCGGCTGCCGCACATCGGCGTGGATGTAGTCGGTCGCACCCTCCGGGCTGCTCACCAGGAGTGCCTCCGCATGACGCAGCACGATGGGGTCGTTGTCCGCGTAGACGACCCTGGCCTGCGGGGTGACGGCCTGGACGACCTGATGGAGATTGGGCGAGGTGGGGATGCCGGTGCCGATGTCGAGGAACTGGTCGACACCCTGCCCGGCCAGCCAGGCGGAGGCCCGGTGCATGAACGCCCGGTTCCGCGCCGCGTTCGCCCGCGCCTCGGCGGGCAGCTTCTCCGCGACCTCCTGATCCACCGGGTAGTTGTCCTTGCCACCGAGCAGCCAGTCGTAGACCCGGGCCGGGTGCGGCCTGCTGGTGTCGATACGGGAGCTGGGGATACCGGCTGTCACAGGACGCTCCTCCAGAGGAATCGCGGACGGAGAACCCCGCTCACGATCCGGCTCACGCCTCAACAGCGGTCCCCGGAAGGGCGGGTGGTCGAGACCACTCTAAGCGGTAGGGCTCCGGCTCCTCATGCGTCACGCACGCCACCTGTCGCGGAGGAGCCATGCCGCCCGCTCGCCCAGGTGGTGACGCCACAGCCACCACGGCAGACGCCGGTGCGGGACATGACCCCACAGATCGTCGTCGGCCTCGCTGCCCCGGGGGTGCGCCCGCAGTAGCTGCAGACAACGACGGTTCACGGTGGAATGCAGCCGGGCGACATGGGCCAGCGCCACACGGCCCTGATGGCGAAGCTCGTCACCCTCCGATTCCAACGCCCGGGCCACCCTGGGCAGGATGGCCTCTGCGTCAGGGTGGTTCAACGCCAGGCCGATCAGCGCCACCCCGACGAGCTCCTCCGCCCGGTCGAACGCCGCGTCGACCTCTTCGGGCCGGTCGGTCCCCATCAGAGCCGAGATGCTCCGCCAGTTCATGCCCTGCCCCGACGCGGCACGGCCGGTGAGGAACTCGTCCCGCCCGGCGGCCCGCAGACGCAGCCCCTCGCCCTCGGGGTCGCGCGCCGAACGCGCCACGACGGTGCCCCCCGACGCCGCCAACTCGCCGAGCAGTCGGCCGCGTTCCTCGCCGGTACGCGAACAGGCCCAGCTCAAGGCCAGATACGTCCAGACCCGCCCTGCATCCGCGCCCCCTCCCGCGAGGCGGTGACACAGCGCACCCAGTTGCGGCGAGGACGGCTCCACCCCGGCGAGCGCGTCGAATTCCCCTGCCGGCTCCCGCAGGTCGCACTGTCGGAGAAAGGCGAGACGTACGGCGTCCTCCGCACCCAGCGCACCGGACACGTACCCCCACCCGACCTCGGCCGGCTCCAGCGCCGCGGCGAACCGGACGAACTCGGCGGGTATACGGAAGGGTGAGGCAGCGGGTTCATCAGGCATACCGGCCGACCCTACCCAACGGCTCGTCACCGTCCGATCGCCACCAGCCGCTGTCAGCCGGGGATGATCCGCCCGTCCTCGATCTGGAAGTTCTCGGCCGGTGAGCAGCCGATCGATGGTGTGATCAGCAGGCTGACCGCCACCGGTGCGGGGTCCGTGCCGGCGGTGGAGAACTCGCACACCGCGTGGCGGCCGGTCAGCGGGAACCAGAACCAGGCGTCCGCCTCGCCGACCGGAGCCCGGTCCGATTCTCTCCACGCACCGTTCTTGAAGGTGAAGACCTGGAGGCGCACGGATGCCGCGAGCGGATCGGTCTGCGACCTCAAAGCGGTGAGCGTGAATTTGAGATCCCTGCCCAGGACCGACGTGGCGATCCGTCGGCGCTCTGTCGCCTGAGGCGCAGTCTGCGGTTTCTCCCCCCGACCGGCCGTCGGGCGGGTCTGCGGGTCGGCCGGCCGCGGGTTCGGCGGGCCACCGGCGGTTGCGCCGACCGTGACGGTGACGGCCGTGGCGGTGGCCAGGGCGACGCCCCAGCTCATGAATGTGCGGAAGTTCTTGATCACGACGTCTCCATATGCGGTGATCGGTGCGGGTCGGGTCGCAAAGGCGTGTCGATGTCCAGGACGGCCTTCTGCGGGACCACGTCTGCCGACGCGAATCCAAGGGTTGCGAGCCCGGCAGAACCGCCGGGAACCGCAACAGCGAGGAACACGAAGGGCGGGCCGGTACGGGCCTCCGTCATGCGGAAACGCTAATGGCAGTGATGGCGACGTGCTCAACAGAGAACCCGGATTGGAGCCATTGGGGTGCACGAGGACGTCCTCCCGTGGTTTGCCTCGGCGTTCTCGCCCTCCAGCGCGAGGAGTTGAACAAGCAGCGGAGGCCGGCGGGGAGGGCGGCGGCGGTCAGCCGGGCAGCGTTCGCGCCCATCCCCCGCGAGAGCAGGTCCGTCCCGGACGTCGAACGGGCGGCAGTGCGCCCTGCACGCCTCCTGCCCGCTGTGCGGGCTGCTGTGGCGGCCGCACGCGGACGGCCACATGATTGACGTTGCGCCTCCGTGGAGGAAGCAGAAAGTAACCAGCACCCCTCAAGGCCTGTCCCCACGGGGGTACTCAGCAGCGGCCCGACTCATGGAGGCCGCGCTCGACACCGGAAGGCCAGCCAATGGACCAGGCCGTGGAGAGAAACGGCGCGACGCCATCGTTCGACGGGCTGCGGGCGCTGTTCTTCAACACCACGCTCAAACGGTCGCCGGAGATCAGCAACACGGGCGGGCTGATCGACCGCAGTGTCAGCATCATGCGACAGCACGGAGTGGACGTCGAGACCGTACGGGCCGTCGACCACGACATCGCCACCGGAGTCTGGCCGGACATGACCGAACACGGCTGGGAGCGTGACGACTGGCCCCAGTTGTACGAGCGGGTGCTCGACGCGGACATCCTGGTGCTGTGCGGGCCGATCTGGCTCGGCGACAACAGCTCGGTGATGAAGCGGGTGATCGAGCGGCTGTACGGCTGCTCCAGCCTGCTCAACGATGAGGGGCAGTACGCGTACTACGGACGGGTCGGCGGGTGCCTGATCACCGGCAACGAGGACGGTGTCAAGCACTGCGCCATGAACGTGCTGTACAGCCTCCAGCACCTCGGCTACACGATCCCGCCGCAGGCCGACGCCGGGTGGATCGGTGAGGCCGGCCCCGGCCCGTCCTATCTCGACCCTGGTTCGAGCGGACCCGACAACGACTTCACCAACCGCAACACCACCTTCATGACCTACAACCTGCTGCACCTGGCGGCGATGCTGCGTACAGCCGGCGGCATCCCGGCGTACGGCAACCGGCGCAGCGAGTGGGACGCGGGCTGCCGTCCCGGCTTCAGCAACCCCGAGCACCGATAGCCCCCTCTGGAGGAAGACGCCGTGAGTACGCACCACTCCCCCACCCGGCCGGCGGCGTCGGGGCGTGCCGCATGGCCGTCACTGCGGGTCGCCGACTGGACCGCGACGCGGGACACACTGCATATGTGGACACAGATCGTGGGCAAGCTCCGGCTGGCTCACGCGCCCCTGCTCAACCACTGGTGGCAGGTCACTCTGTACGTCACCCCCAGAGGGCTGACCACCGGGCCGGTCCCCTACCGCAGCGGCATGTTCGACGCGGAGTTCGACTTCGTCGACCACCAGCTGCGGATCCGCAGCAGCGACGGCGCCGACCGCAGTGTGGCCCTGGCACCCAAGTCGGTGGCCGCCTTCTACGCCGAGACCATGGAGGCGCTGGATGCGCTCGGCATCGGCGCGGACTTCCAGAGGCGTCCGAACGAAGTGGACCCCTCGATCCCGTTCGCGGAAGACGAGCAGCACTCCGCCTACGACGCAGAGGCGGCGCATCTGTTCTGGCGGCAGCTGCTCCAGGCGGACCGGGTCATGGGCCAGTTCCGGGCGCACTTCACGGGCAAGGCCAGCCCGGTGCACTTCTTCTGGGGCGCGATGGACCTCGCCTGCACCCGCTTCTCCGGCCGCTCCGCTCCCCCGCATCCAGGCGGCGCCCCGAACTGCGGCGACTGGGTGATGGTCGAGGGCTACTCCCGCGAACTGTCCAGCTGCGGCTTCTGGCCGGGCGGCGGGGAGGAAGGCGCGTTCTACTCCTACGCCTACCCCGAACCAGAAGGCTTCGCAGACCATCCCGTGGGACCGGAGGGCGCCTACTACAGCACGGAGAACGGCCAGTTCCTGCTCCCGTACGAGACCGTGCGCACCGCCCCCGACCCCGACCGCGCGCTGACGGAGTTCCTGCAGACCACCTACGAGGCCGCCGCCGAACACGGCGGTTGGGAACGGGAACAGTTGGAAGACGACCCACGCCGGTGGAGACAGACACCATGAGCTGATCCCATCGTGAACCGTGCTTGTCAGGCCGACTGCCTGGGCCGCGTTCGTGGAGCTCAGCGCAAACATCCAGCGATGGAGCAGGCCCTCTCATGGCTCGTTGCCCGCCGAAGGTGAACATGGCGCCGAGGTGCCGACACCGTCGGCGACCGCGTACAGGTGAAGTCCGCCCTCGCAGCCGGCACGCAGGGCCTCGAACGACGAGATCCCGGTCAGACGGTGACCGTCTGACCGGGATCTCGTGTGTGCAGTATGTGGACCTGTGGGGATTTGAACCCCAGACCCCCTCGATGCGAACGAGGTGCGCTACCAGACTGCGCCACAGGCCCTTGCAACGAGTGAAACTCTAGCACCCTCATCGGGGTGCTCGGAAATCCGTATCCCGGCAGGTCACCGAGTCGGGTTCACCGTCGGCTCACTCGTTGGCCGCGCGCGGCCGGTCCTCGTCGTCGTACTGGTCGAAGAGGGGCGTCCGACCGCGGTCACGGGTGCGCCTGGTCGGGTTGCCGCGGCGGCGCGGAGCCGGACCGGCATCGCGTGTGTCGGAGTCCTGGGTGTCATGGGTGCCCGTCCGGGTGGGCTCGGCCGGGCTGGAGCGGGCCGCGCTCCAGGTCTCCGGGTCGCCGACCTCGACCCCGCCCGACACACGCGGGGCGACGGGGGCGGTGACGTACGTCGGCAACGGAACCGGTACCGGCTCCCAGCTGTCGCCCTGGGCCGGTCCGCGTTCGCGCTGCTGGTCGACCCACTCGGCGTGGTCCGTCTGCTCGACGAGGGCGCGGCGGCCCGCCTCCTGCGGCGAGACCGTGGGAGCCGGCGCGGACGCCCCTCCGGGCTCCTCGTCGGGCTCGGCGGGAGCCGAGGACGGGGCCTGGTGTCTGCGCGGGCGGTTCTCGCGAAGCTGCTGTGCGGCGACCTCGGCCCGGCGCCGGTCCATGGTGAAGACGAACCGGCGCCGCTCCTGACCACGCAGATGCACGATGTACGTGCTCAGCAGCAGGGCGGGAACGGCCGGTGCCCACAGGAAGCGGAGTCCGCCCACCGCCGCGACGACCGCGCCGAGGGTGAACGCCATGAAGAGGACCGTGGTGGTACGACGCCGGCGCGCCAGGACCTGCGACCGCCGTCGGCGCTCCCGCTCGGACTCCGCACCGGAAGGGCGCCTGGCGGGCGCGGGGCGGGAGGGCCGGTCGTGTGGGCGTCCCGTCCCCTCCGGCCGGACGGGCGCCGGGTCGCGCAGGCGCACTTCGGTATGTGCCGGGGGCGCGGAAAACGCCCGGACGTCGGCGGACTCGATTCGGTCCGTCCCGACATCCGGGTCCACGTCGTCAGGCGCCTCCTCGGCATCCCGCTCCCGCAGCTCCCTGGCGTAACGGCGCTCCATGGCCGCCCGTCCGGACAGCAACCGGATGGCGGTGCTGAAGCGTTCCGTCGGACGGGCTTCGTTGAGCTCGTCCTGCCTGCGGAGCCACATCGGCACCAAGTAGGCGGCCCAAGCCCCGACGATGACTGCGTAGATGAGGCCGCTGCTGCTCACGTTCACACCGTAGAGGGGATTGCACGGCGGCATCCGCCAATTGGCCCGGTGTGTCGCACGATCAGGCTGATATGACGGACTTTTTTTGCGATTTCTCGGGCCAGAGGTCGTCGAAAGTGAGGCTGATTACGCTCAGAGACCGATCAAATTCGAACACTTATTTTATTTCCCCGGGCATACGCGGTGTCCCCGGCGTCCCCGGCCGCACCCTGCGCCAACGCCGCAGCAGCCCGTCAGGCACTTCCTCCGCGGTGAGGGCGAAGATCAGGTGGTCCCGCCACGCACCGTCAATGTGGAGATAGCGTGGACGCAGGCCTTCCGCACGGAATCCGAGTTTCTCCACGACCCTTCGGCTGGGGGCGTTCTCGGGCCGAATGCACACCTCGATCCGGTGCAGTCCGACGTTGCGGAAACAGTGGTCGACGGCGAGTGCCACCGCCGTCGGCATCACGCCGCGGCCGGCCACACCCCGGTCGACCCAGTAACCCACGTGGCCCGAGCACATCGAGCCCCAGGTGATGCCGGCCACCGTCAACTGGCCGACGAGGCGCCCCTCGTACTCGATGGCGAAGGGCAGCATCCGGCCGGCGTTCGCCTCGGCCCGCAGGTGGCGGACCATCTGACGGTACGTGGGGCGCCGGGCCACCGGGCCACCCGGAGCGGGCGGCGGCACGGTCGCCTCCCAGGGGCGCAGCCAGTCACGGTTACGCCGGTTGACCTCGCGCCACATGCTCTGGTCACGCAGCTTTATCGGGCGGAGGGTGACGGTGCCGTCGGTCAGGATCACCGGCCAGGTCCGGACGTTCAGCTCGGGCTCCCCGGTCGGGGGTGGTCGCCGCCGCGCAACTGGTCGACGGCGTGCACCAGAAGCCTGCTCAGGACCGCGAGACCGTCGCGCACGCCGCCGGTCGAGCCGGGCAGGTTCACGACGAGGGTACGGCCCGCGATGCCCGCGAGGCCGCGGGAGAGCGCGGCGGTGGGGACCTTGTCACGGCCCTCGGCACGGATCGCCTCGGCGATGCCCGGGATCTCACGGTCGAGCACACGCCGGGTGGCCTCGGGCGTGGCGTCGGTGGGCGAGATGCCCGTACCGCCGGTGGTGACGATCACGTCGTAGCCCGCGGCGGCTCCGGCCCGGAGGGCCGCCTCCACCGGATCACCGTCGGGCACGATCTGCGGGCCCTCGACGGTGAATCCGAGAGCCGTGAGGGCCTCGGCGATGAGGGGGCCGCCCTTGTCGGCGTAGACACCCGCGGAAGCACGGTTCGAGGCGGTCACCACTAGGGCCCGGTATCCGCCGGTGGCGAGGGGGCTGTTGGGGGCGGTCATGCGTCCGCCCCCTCCGGTGCGGGGCGCCGGTAGTCGCCGGACTTGCCGCCCGACTTCGCCTCGACCCGGACGTCCGTGATCACCGCGCTCTTGTCGACCGCCTTGATCATGTCGATCACCGTGAGCGCGGCGACCGAGACGGCGGTCAGGGCCTCCATCTCGACACCCGTACGGTCCGTGGTCTTCACGGTCGCCAGGATCTCCACCGCGTCGTCGGCGACGCTCAGGTCGACCTTCACGCCGGAGACGGCGAGCGGGTGGCACAGCGGGATCAGGTCGGGGGTGCGCTTGGCCCCCATGATTCCGGCGATGCGCGCGGTGGCGAGCGCATCGCCCTTGGGGACGCCCTCGCCCCTGAGGAGTTCGACGACACGCGGTGACACGAGGACCCGGCCGCTGGCCCGGGCGACACGTGCCGTGACGTCCTTCTCCGACACGTCGACCATGCGGGCGGCACCCGCCTCGTCGATGTGCGTCAGCCTGTTCTGCGTACTCAACTCACTCCGCCTAGCGGTAGGGCGCCGGTTGCCCGCCCGTCCCGTGCGCCGAGGCGCGGGCCGAGGGGTCCGGGGGGCTTCCCCCCGGTAAGGCACAGCGCCAGACACCGTACCGCCACAGCGCCGAAGTCAGCGGAGGAGGATCACCTCGGCCTCCGTGCCGGGTTCGGCGGAGGTGACGTCCTCGGGCAGCACGATGAGCGCGTCCGCCTGGGCGAGGGCGGCGATCAGATGCGAGCCGGGGCCCCCGACGGGAGTCACGGTGCCCGCCTCCGCGTCGTAGGTCCCGCGCAGGAACTGGCGTTTGCCGGACGGCGAGGTGAGCGGCACGTCGGTGCTGAGGGTGGCCCGCACCTTCGGGCGGTGGACGTCCTCGAGGCCCATCAGTGTGAGGATCGCCGGCCGGACGAACAGCTCGAAGGAGACGTACGAGGAGACCGGATTGCCGGGCAGTGCCAGCAGCGGTGTGTGGTCGGGGCCGATCGAACCGAAGCCCTGCGGCTTGCCCGGCTGCATGGCGAGCTTGCGGAAGTCGACGCCGCTGTCGGCCTCGTCCCCACCGGCAGGGTGCACGGACGTGACCGAGGACAGCGCCTCCTTGACCACGTCGTACGCGCCGACACTCACGCCGCCCGTGGTGACGACGATGTCGGCGCGGATCAGCTGGTCCTCGATCGTGGCCCGCAGCGTCTCCGCGTCGTCGGCGACCGCAGGGACGCGGTAGGCGATGGCGCCCGCGTCCCGGGCGGCCGCCGTCAGCGCGAAGCTGTTGGAGTCGTAGATCCGGCCGCCGGTCAGCTCCTCGCCCGGCTGCGCGAGCTCGCTGCCGGTGGAGAGCACCACGACGCGAGGGCGGGGCCGCACCTTCACCGTCGAGCGGCCGATCGCGGCGAGCAGCCCGATCTGCGGCGGACCGACGACGGAACCCGCGCGCAGGGCCAGGTCGCCGGGCCGTACGTCGCTCCCCTTGGCCCGTACATGGGCACGGGCCTTCACGGAGCGGTGGACGCGGACCTCGCCGCTCGCCCCCTCCGGAGCGTCGCTGTGGGCCCGCATGGTGTCGGCCGGGCCACCGCCCGTACCGCCGTCGGTCCACTCGACCGGGACGACTGCCTCGGCACCGGCGGGCAGCGGAGCACCGGTCATGATGCGGGCGGCCTCGCCCGGTCCGACGGACCGGCCGTCGGCCAGGCCCGTGTCACCCGCCGCGACGTCGCCGACGACGGTGAGGACGGCGGGGAAGTCCTCGCTCGCGCCCTCCACATCGGAGATCCGGACGGCGTATCCGTCCATCGAACTGTTGTCGAAGGGCGGCAGCGCGACCTCCACCACGACGTCCTCGACCAGGACACAGCCCTGGGCGTCCGGCAGTTGCAGCTCGATGGGATCGAGCGGCTTCACCGCGGCGAGGATGTCGTCCAGGTGCTCGTCCACCGACCAGATCGTGCTGCTCAAGCTGTTACAACTCCTCGGTGACGTAACTGCGCAGCCAGGTCCGGAAGTCCGGGCCCAGGTCCTCACGTTCGCACGCGAGTCTGACAATGGCACGCAGATAGTCGCCCCGGTCGCCGGTGTCGTAGCGGCGGCCCTTGAAGACGACGCCGTGCACGGGGCCGCCGATCTTCTCGTCCTCGGCCAGCAGTTGGAGTGCGTCGGTGAGCTGGATCTCGCCGCCACGGCCCGGTTCGGTGTGGCGCAGTATGCCGAAGATCGCAGGGTCCAGCACATAGCGGCCGATCACGGCGAGGTTGCTGGGGGCGTCGGCCCTGTCAGGCTTCTCCACCAGACCCGTGACCCGTACGACGTCGCCGTCGCCGGTGGGCTCGGTGGCCGCGCAGCCGTACATGTGGATCTGCGCGGGATCGACCTCCATCAGCGCGACGACACTGCCGCCCTCGCGCTCCTGGATCTCGACCATCCGGGCGAGGAGGGGGTCGCGCGGGTCGATGAGGTCGTCGCCGAGGAGCACGGCGAAGGGCTGGTCGCCGACGTGCGGCGCGGCGCAGAGGACGGCGTGGCCGAGGCCGCGCGGGTCGCCCTGGCGTACGTAGTGCATGGTGGCCAGGTCGCTGGACTCCTGGACCCTCAGGAGCCGTTCGGCGTCTCCCTTGCGGGTCAGCGCGGACTCGAGCTCGTAGTTCCGGTCGAAGTGGTCCTCGAGGGGACGCTTGTTCCGGCCGGTGATCATCAGTACGTCGGAGAGGCCGGCTCCGACGGCCTCCTCGACGACATACTGGATGGCGGGCTTGTCGACGACAGGCAGCATCTCTTTGGGAGTGGCCTTGGTGGCCGGCAGGAATCGGGTGCCGAGACCTGCAGCTGGGATGACAGCTTTGCTGATCCTGGGGTGCGACTGAGTCATGCGCAGAACTCTAACCGGTGCGAATGGGCGGAAGATGAGCGTCCGGTTAACTTTCTTCTCATACATCCACATAAACGAACTATGTGAGCACCCGTTGAACCATGACATGTCCGAAAAAGCGATACTGCGCGGCGAGCTTCTCGCCGCACGGCGCCTTCTCACCTCGGAGGACGTCAGGAGGACCGCCGCGGTTCTCGCCTGGGCCGCCTCGGCCGTTCCCGAGCTCGCCGCCGCCCGAACCGTGGCGGCCTATGTGTCCGTGGGCCGCGAACCGGGGACCCACGCGCTCCTGGACACCCTGCGCGCACGGGGCGTACGGGTGCTGCTGCCGGTGCTCATGGCGGACAACGACCTGGACTGGGCCGTGTTCGAGGGGGCTGAGCATCTCGTGCCCGCGGGACGCGGTCTGCTGGAGCCCCACGGCGAGCGCCTCGGGCCGCAGGCGGTGCTGGACGCGGACGTGGTCCTGCTGCCGGGGCTGGCCGTGGACGAGCGCGGGATGCGGCTGGGGCGTGGCGGTGGCAGCTACGACCGGGTGCTGGCCCGGCTCGCGTCCGCCGGGGCGCATCCCGCCCTGATGGTCCTGCTGTACGACGACGAGGTGGTCGCGCGGGTTCCCGAGGAACCGCACGACCACCCCGTGGATGCCGTGGTCACGCCCGCCGGAGCGCGGCGCTTCCGCCCGGGGACGACGCCTAGGGTTTCCTGAGTGTCAGGGAGTCGACCGTGGACCGCTTCACCGCGTCCGGCCCGAAGGACCAGTCGAGCAGCTCGCCCTCGACCCACTTGTCGGTCTGATCGGTGTAGTGCGCGTTGAACGCGTGCCCGGAGGAGCCGGTGAGGTTGATCCAGCGGGACTTGTCCCAGTCGCCCACGTTGACGACCATCCGCATCGACGGGACCCAGATGACCTCGTAGCCGCCCGCCGCGTTCCAGCCGGTGGCGTTGACCGCCGCCTCGCCGCCGCCGAGGTCCCACGGACCTCGGTTGAGGGCCCGCTGCAGCAGGCCGGGGCCTTCGGTTCCGAGCGTCTGGTTGCGCAGGGTCAGCTGGTGCAGCCGGCCCCAGTTCCAGGTGCTCATGTCCTTGCCGAGCTTGGCCGTCAGCTCCCAGCGCGCGTCCTTCATGGCGCGGGCGAAGAGTTCGTCGCGGCTGTCGACGGCGGCTTCGCGCCCCTTGGCGGGAACCTTCCACCACTCGTTGTCCTGGTCGTCCAGGATGCTCTCGACGACCTCGTACCAGCGGTCGCCGCCGTCCGGCTGCGCCGCTTCCGGGGCACGTTGGCCGCATTCGCGTACGAGCTTGTCCTGCTCGTCGACCGGTCCGGTGCCGGTGACCGGCTCCACGTAGATGCAGTCGCCCTTGGCCCGCATCTCCTTGGGGAGCTTGTCGCCGAAGGCCAGTATGAGGATGTTGCGCCAGACACCGTTGAAGTAGGCGGCGGCGGCCGAGTCGGACTCCTGGGTGTAGTCCCAGCCCTCCAGCAGCTTCTGCGCCTCACGCACGTACTTGTCGGAGATGCCGACCTTCTTGAGTTCCGGCACCAGCTTCGCGGCGATCGCGCTCTGGTTGTCCATCTGCATCGTCTGCATGTCGTCGGTCGAGATCTTCTCGCCGCCGTCGATCTTCTTCTGGATCAGGTCGTTGATCCGCTGGCTGCGGGTGCCGTAACCCCAGTCCTGGGTGAGCATGTGCTCGTAGTCGTCACCGATGACGGCCTGGTTGGCGGTGACGATGTAGCCGCGGTCCGGGTTGTACTCGTACGGCAGTTCGTCGAACGGGACGGGTTCCTTCTCCCAGCCGTAGTCGGCGGACCAGCCCGGACTCGGTGTCGTGCCGTCGCCCTTGAGGCGGACCGGGATCTTGCCGGGCGCCTGGTAGCCGATGTTGCCCTTGGTGTCCGCGTAGATGAGGTTCTGCGACGGCACCTCGAAGTGCGAGGCCGCCTTGCGGAAGCTCGTGAAGTCCTTCGCACGGTTGAGCTCGAACACCGCGTCCATGGACTTGCCAGGGTCCAGCGCCGTCCACTTCAGGGAGACCCCGTAGCCGTCGCCGCGGTCGGGCGCGTTGGTGGTGACCGGTGCCTTCTTGCCGACCTTCGCGAGCTCGCCGCTGCGGTCGGACACCAGCGGACCGTTGTTGGTCTCGCGGACGGTGATCTTCCGGCTCCGGCCACCCGCGACCTTGATGGTCTCCTCACGGGCGATGAAGGGTTCGGTCCTGCCCTCGAACTGGTAGCCGTCGGCGGAGACCTTCTCCAGGAAGAGGTCGGTGACGTCGGCTCCGAGGTTCGTGAAGCCCCAGGCGACGTCCTGGTTGTGGCCGATGATCACACCGGGCATACCGGAGAACGTGTAGCCGGCCGTGTCGTACTGGCACGACTCCGAGAGCTGACGGCAGTGCAGCCCCATCTGGTACCAGAGCGAGGGGAGCTGCGGCGCCAGGTGCGGGTCGTTGGCGAGCAGCGGTTTACCGGTCGTCGTGTACGCGCCGGATACGACCCAGGAGTTGGATCCGATGCCGTTGCCGTTGGGGCCGAGCAGCGCCGGGATCTCGTCCAGGGTGTCGGAGAGCGCGGAGAGCTGGGTGTTCAGGCCCTCGGTCGCGCCCTCGGCGGTCTGGGAGCCGATGCCGTCCGACGGCTCTGCGGCAGGGTCGAACTTCCCGGTGACCGGGGAGATCCCGCCCTGCTCGACGATCGGCTTGTTCTTCTCGTACGGGTAGTCCGGGTAGAGCTCCGCGATCTGCTTCTTGCTGAGCCTGCTGGTCATCAGCGAGCGGTCGATCTCGTCCTGCATGTTCCCGCGCAGGTCCCAGGCCATCGCCTTCAGCCAGGCGACCGAGTCGACCGGGGTCCACTCGGTGGGCTTGTAGTCGTTGGTCAGGCCGAGCGCCGCGTACTCGACGGAGAGGTCCTTGCCGTCCTTGCCGTCCAGATACGCGTTCACCCCCTCCGCGTACGCCTGGAGGTTCTTCTTGGTGTCCTCGTCCAGGACGGTGTCGTACTCCTCCTGGGCGACCTTGCGCCAGCCCAGCGTGCGCAGGAAGGAGTCGGTCTCGACCTGGCCGGCTCCGAACATCTCGGAGAGGCGTCCGGACGTCATGTGACGGCGGACGTCCATCTCCCAGAAGCGGTCCTGGGCCTGGACGTATCCCTGGGCGCGGAAGAGGTCGCTGTCGGTGTCGGCGTAGATCTGCGGGATCCCGTAGTCGTCACGTCTGACGTCGACGTCGCCCGAAAGCCCCTCGAGGTCTATGGAGCCGGTGGTCTGCGGGTACGAGCCCCGGACCGTGGAGACGGACCAGTACGCGCCGTATCCGACACCCGCGACTAGCGCCAGCACCAGGACGATCACGAACAGGCGGGCGCGTCGCCCCTTCTTCCTGCCGGTCTTCTTCGCATCGGAAGACCCGGAAGGGGCGGTTGTGTTGGCGGGCATCGCTGTCCTTCGAGGGGCAGGGTGGTCCTGGGCGTGCTGGAGCAACCATAGGCGCCCCGCCGAAGCCACTCGGACGCGGTATGGGGATGCATCCATTTGCGCACCGGTTCGCACGAACACTCGAAGGCGTCAAGAAAACGTTAAAGATTAGGTAAGGTAACGAAGTACCGGCCGCCGGAGCACGATCCGGAAGGCGCACGCAGGGAAGGAACGGACCCTGACTGTCCACGCGCTCAACGAACTTCTGCTCGTCTGCTCACTCGTCCTGCTGGTCGCCGTGGCGGCCGTACGCATCTCGTCCCGCAGCGGGCTCCCCAGCCTGCTCCTGTACCTCGGCATCGGGATCGCCATGGGGCAGGACGGCATCTTCGACGTCAAGTTCGACAACGCCGAGCTGACCCAGGTGATCGGCTACGCCGCACTGGTCGTCATCCTGGCCGAGGGCGGTCTGGGCACGAAGTGGAAAGAAGTGAGACCCGCCCTGCCGGCGGCGGCCGTCCTGTCGACCGTCGGTGTGGGCATCAGCGTGGGCGTCACCGCGAGCGCGGCGCACTACCTCGTCGGCCTCGACTGGCGGCAGGCCCTGATCATCGGTGCGGTCGTCTCCTCCACCGACGCCGCGGCCGTCTTCTCCGTCCTGCGCAAAGTCCCCCTCCCCTCCCGGATCACCGGCGTCCTGGAGGCCGAATCCGGCTTCAACGACGCCCCCGTGGTCATCCTGGTGGTGGCGTTCTCCGCCGTCGGCCCCGTCGAGCACTGGTACGTACTCGTCGGCGAGATAGCCCTGGAACTGGCCATCGGCGCGGCGATCGGCCTCGCGGTGGGCTGGCTCGGCTCCTTCGGGATCCGCCATGTGGCGCTGCCCGCTTCCGGGCTCTACCCGATCGCCGTGATGGCCATCGCGGTCTCCGCCTACGCGGCCGGCGCCATGGCCCACGGAAGTGGCTTCCTGGCCGTCTACCTGGCCGCGATGGTCCTCGGCAACTCCAAGCTGCCGCACTGGCCCGCCACCCGGGGCTTCGCGGACGGACTCGGCTGGCTGGCGCAGATCGGCATGTTCGTCCTGCTCGGACTGCTGGTCACCCCGCACGACCTCGTCGACGACTTCTGGCCCGCCGTGGTCGTGGGACTGGTCCTCACGGCCGTGGCCCGGCCGCTGTCGGTCTTCATCAGCCTCGCGCCGTTCCGCCTTCCCAAACGCGAGAAGGCCCTGATGTCCTGGGCGGGGCTGCGCGGCGCCGTCCCCATCATCCTGGCGACCATTCCGATGGTGTCCGGGATCGAGGGCAGCACCCGCGTCTTCAACATCGTCTTCGTGCTCGTCATCGTCTACACGCTGATCCAGGGACCGACACTGCCCTGGCTCGCGAAGGCCCTGAAAATCTCGGACGACCCGTCCGAGACCGCGGACCTCGGCATCGAGTCGGCACCCCTGGAGCGGCTGCGCGGCCATCTGCTGTCCGTCGAGGTGCCCGGCAGGTCCAGGATGCACGGCGTGGAGGTGGCCGAACTCAGGCTGCCCGCCGGTGCGGCGGTCACCCTTGTGGTGCGGGAAGGAAAGAGCTTCGTCCCCGCGCCCTCGACCGTGCTGCGCCACGGGGACGAACTGCTGGTCGTCGCCACCGATCCGGTACGCGACGCCACGGAGGCACGGCTGCGCGCGGTCGGCGAGGGCGGCAAGCTGGCCGGCTGGCTGGGCACCGGCGGTGCGGGCAGACAGGCCAGCGGCCCGGCCGACCTGCCGCACCTGGCGAAGCTGGCCAGAAAGCTCGGCAGGGGCGGCGGGGACCGTACGGGAGACAGGACGGGCGGCACACGCACACCACACTGACCTGCGGCGGCGGCGCCGGGAGCTCAGGCGTCTGTGTGCGATCGCAGGTGTGCGGAGGCGTGGACCTGTAAGATGAAGGACCGGATCTCATGATCCACATGATTCGAACCTGATCGACCAACTCTGCCTGACGCAGAGCTGGCGCGACCGTATGGCGGTCGTGGCGCCTTCGCCTCTGGAGCGAGCGCCCGGCATCTACCGCAGTTCCGCGCGAAGAGGACAGCTCTCGGCAGTTCCCGCACGCTTCCCCGCACCCTGGTGCGGGCCGCTCCGGGAGCACGGCCACCAGGCGGCAGAAAGGCATGGCCGTGGCGTCCACGGTCTCCGACCGCCCCGGTTACGGGCAGTTGCTGCGCACCCCGGGTGCGTGGACCTTCCTCCTCCCGGGCTTCGCGGCCCGGCAGCCCTTCGCGATGCTGACCATCGGCATCGTGCTCCTGGTGCAGCACACCACCGGCTCGTACGGCAGTGCGGGTGCCGTGGCCGCCGTCTCCGGTGTCTCCATGGCGCTGTTCGCACCGCAGAGCGGGAGGCTCGCCGACCTGTTCGGCCAGCGCGCCGTGCTGCTGCCCGGCGTCCTGGTGCACGCGGCCTCCGTCGGCGCCCTCACGGCGCTCGCCCTGGCGGACGCGCCCCTGTGGGCGCTGTTCCTCGCGGCGGTGCCCACAGGGGCCTCCATTCCGCAGATCGGGCCGATGGTGCGGGCCCGCTGGGCCGCGCGTCTCGGCGCCGCCCCGGGGCGCCCGGCCTCCCCGCTGATGGACACGGCTGCCGCCTTCGAGTCCGTGACGGACGAATTCACCTTCGTGATCGGCCCCGTACTCGCGACGGCGCTCTGCACCGGAGTGCACCCGGCGGCCGGTCTGGTAGCCGAGGCGACGCTGACGCTGCTGGGCGGAGTCCTGTTCGCGGCCCAGCGTTCCACCCAGCCCGCCCCGCGCGGGGCCGCCACGGCGGCCGAGCCGCACCGCTCGGCGCTCTCCGTGGCCGGGGTGCGGGTCCTCGCGGTGACCTTCCTGGGCATCGGCGCCGTCTTCGGCGGTATGCAGGTCTCCTTGACGGCGTTCGCCGAGGAGATCGGCCGGCCCGGCGTGAACGGGCTGCTCTACGGGGTCTTCGCGGCCGGCAACATGCTCGCCGGTATCGCCTGCGGCGCCATCGCCTGGAAGAGCGGCCCGCGCCGCCGGCTGCTCGTCGGCTACGTGGCCCTGACGCTGACCGCGTCCGGGCTCTGGGCCGTGCACTCCGTACCGCTGCTGGCAGGGCTCGGACTCCTGGTGGGACTGTGCATCGCTCCCGTACTGATCAGCGGCTACACCCTGGTCGACACCCTGGTGCCGCCGTCCGCCAGGACCGAGGCCTTCACCTGGCTGACCGGGGCCGTGGCGCTCGGGCAGGCCGTGGCCGTCACGGTGGCCGGACAGCTCGCGGACGCCCGTGGCGCGAGCACCGGTTTCCTGGTCCCGCTGGCCGGTACGGCACTGGCGCTGGCGACCCTCCTGACCCTGCGGTCCCGGCTGACGCCACGGGCCGGGGGAAGGACCGTGGCACGTGGGATCGGTCACCGAGAGCCGGTCACGGTGGACTGAACGCTCGGAATAGGTCAGTATGGAGCGTCGTTAGCACTCATTGAGTGAGAGTGCCAGGAGGAGCAAGTGCCGACCTATCAGTACCAGTGCACCGAATGCGGCGAGGGCCTCGAAGCGGTGCAGAAGTTCACCGATGATGCCCTGACCGTGTGCCCGAACTGCGAGGGACGCCTCAAGAAGGTGTTCTCGGCCGTCGGCATCGTCTTCAAGGGATCCGGTTTCTACCGGAACGACAGCCGCGGCTCCTCGTCGAGCAGCGCGCCTGCGACGTCGTCGTCCACCAAGGCGTCGGACTCGTCCACCGGGTCGTCCCCGGCGAAGGCGGACGCGAAGGCCGACGCGAAGCCGGCTGCTTCGTCCACGGCCTCGTCCTCGGCTTCCTCCACGTCGTCGAGCGGTACGTCGGCGGTCTGAAGGCCGGGAACACACCACACGTTCGACAGGGACCCCGCTGATCCACTCGGCGGGGTCCCTGTCGTGCGCGCCCGGTTAGTGTGACCGCATGGTGAACGCAGAATCGGGTACAGCGGAAATCGGTGTCATCGGCGGATCGGGCTTCTACTCCTTCCTGGAGGACGTGACCGAGATCCAGGTGGACACCCCGTACGGGGCTCCGAGCGACTCCCTCTTCCTGGGTGAGATCGCCGGGCGCCGGGTGGCCTTCCTCCCCCGCCATGGACGTGGCCACCACCTCCCGCCGCACAGGATCAACTACCGCGCCAACCTCTGGGCCCTGCGTTCCGTCGGCGTACGCCAGGTGCTCGGCCCGTGCGCGGTCGGTGGGCTGCGCCCGGAGTACGGGCCGGGCACCCTGCTCGTACCGGACCAGATGGTCGACCGCACCAAAACCCGCACGCAGACGTTCTACGACGGGGAGCCCCTCGCGGACGGGACCGAGCCGAACGTCGTGCACCTCGCCTTCGCCGACCCGTACTGCCCCGAGGGACGCAGGGCCGCCCTGGCGGCGGCGCGCGGACGCGACTGGGAACCGGTGGACGGCGGGACCCTGGTGGTGGTCGAGGGCCCTCGCTTCTCGACCCGCGCGGAGTCGCGCTGGCACGCGGCGATGGGCTGGTCGGTAGTCGGGATGACCGGGCACCCGGAGGCCGTACTCGCCCGTGAACTGAACCTCTGCTACACGACACTGACGCTGGTGACGGACCTCGACGCGGGGGCGGAGGCCGGCGAGGGCGTGAGCCACGCGGAGGTGCTGGAGGTGTTCGCGGCCAATGTGGACCGGCTGCGGTCGGTGCTCTTCGACGCGGTGGCCGCTCTGCCGAAGGGCGAGGACCGCGACTGCGTCTGCGCGCACGCACTGGACGGGATCGACACGGGGATCGAACTGCCGTAGGGCATCGGGCTCCTGCGGGGGTGACCGGGTTTTCCACATCGTGTGGGCTGTCCACAGGGCCGAGCGGTACTTCGGCGGAGGGTGGATCGTGAGGGGAGTTCGGCGGGGATTCCCGCGGGACTCCCCTCACGCATTCCTCTGGCATCTCCTCGTGCCTTCTTCGCGCGTTCGTCGTGCCTGTTCGCGCGTTCGTCGTGCCGCGTCAGCGCGATCCCCATGGATGTCCTCGGCAGATTTCCCTCACGGCAGGTGGTGTTGGCCATGTTCCCCTCGGTGCCCGATACACGTCCCGCGCCACCCGCACCGTGCGGGGTCCCGTCCTTCGGGCCCCTGCGGGTGCGGGGTGGCGGCGGGCGGCGACTCCGGCGGGCGCTGCGTGGACAGCGGCGGGCGCTGGCCGCGGGGTTCGCGCTGACTTCCGCCGTGCTCGCCGCGTCGGGGCTGGGCGGCGCGAGAGAAGCGGCCACAGTCCCCGGAGACACGCCACCGGGGAACGAACGGCCGGCCGGGCAGCTGGTGTCCGCTCCGGTCCGGATCGCCGACGCGGCGACGGTCGGGCTCCTGCGGCCGGGTGATCGTGTCGATGTGATCGCCGCGATCGACGGAGACACCGAGGCCCGGGTGGTGGCGCGCGATGTCCGGGTCGCGGAGGTCCCGCGCGGTTCGGGCGGCGGGGACGCGGCGTTCCCGGAGGCAGGGGGCGGGGCGGGCCCGGAGGGCGGCGCCCTGGTGGTCCTGTCCGTGGAGAGGGACACAGCGGCGGACCTTGCGGGTGCCGGAGCATCGGGACGGCTCGCGGTGGCGGTGGCACATGCCGAAGAGAACTGACTTGACGTCGCCTAGCCCGTCCGGATTACACGATTGGACAGCGAGGTCCTCTGCGGCCTTACGTGGCTGGGCAGTTCACTCCCCCCACGGCATGCACAGAGGAAGGCTCACCTGTGAGCGAGAAGAAAGCCGGCCTGCTGGACGGGTTCAAGACCTTTCTGACGCGAGGCAACGTGATCGACCTCGCGGTCGCCGTCGTCATCGGCGCGGCGTTCACGAACGTGGTGAACGCGGTCGTGAAAGGAATCATCAATCCGGTGGTCGGCGCTTTCGGCACCCAGGATCTGGAGAAGTACACCTCCTGTCTCCAGGGCCCCTGCACCGTGGATCCGGACACCGGCACGACGGACGGCATCGAGATCCTGTGGGGATCGGTGCTCAGTGCCGCCCTCGGTTTCCTGATCACCGCCACCGTCGTCTACTTCCTGATGGTGCTGCCGATGGCGAAGTATCTCGCCGGGCGGGCGGCTGCCCAGGCCGCGAAGGAGGGCGTGCAGGAGACGCTGGAAGTGAGCGAGCTGGAGGTGCTGAAGGAGATCCGGGACGCGCTGGTCGCCCAGCGGGGTCAGGCGTAGTCAGCCGGAAGCGTCGACGGCCGCCGGTGTCAGACGTGGTGAGGCGGCTTCTCGTCGAGGAAGCGTGCGAGGTCGGCCGCGCCGCCGCCCGTAGGAGCCCGCTCACCCCACCCCTGATCCGTGTCGTCCGAGGACTGCCGGTCCATCGGATCGTCGAAAACCAGAGCCGACGGCTCGGGCCTGGGCTCCTGCGTCGGCCGCTGCTGCGGCTGCGGTTTCGACTCTCGCGGTCCGGGGGCGGGGGCGGTACTCATACCTCCAGGGTACGGCCGGGCTCAGCGGTCCTTCGGATCGAGCATCCACAACCCGAGCACGACGAGGAAGGACAGGCAGAGAAAGCCGGCACCCCACCAGGCCGTGCCCGTGTCGCCCTCCATCCACACGTTGACGACCTCCGTCAGCGCCCAGAGCTGGCCGACGACGACGCTCAGTGCCAGCACCAGTCGGGCCGTCAGCTTCGCGGAGCGCTCGGGTTCCTGCTCCGAGCCCGCCCCGGGCCCCGGGCCGGTGTGGCGCACCCGGGGGTCCGCGTAGCCGCTGGTGGGCCTGATCTGGGGATAGCGGTCGTGGACGGGACGGTTCAGCGCGGCGCGGGCGCTGCCCGGGTGGTACTCGGGATACGCCGATCCGGCGGGGTTGGAGGGCCTCGGTGGCTCGACCGGGTCCAGGGGCTCGGTCATCACCGCCTCCCCGTCGCGTCACCGGACGGAGCGGACGCGGGTGGCGCCTCCGCGCCGCCTCCGGTGCCGGGGCAGCCGATCCGTCCGGCGAGGTCCGGGCGGTCGCCGCCGAGCTGTCGGCACAGCCCCTCCTCGATGCTCTCTCCGGAGCGGGTGGTGCCCACGGCCCAGATGCTGCCGTCCTCGAGCTCGGTCAGGGCTACCTTGGGCAGTCCGCGCGGCGGTGGGCCGGCCGTGACCTCGCCGGTGCGGGCGTCGAAGACTCCCTCGTGGCAGGGGCAGTAGAGCTCGCCCTCAGTACCCCGGTCCTTGCGCCAGAGCACGGCGCACGCCAGGTGGGTGCACACGGCGGAGTAGCCGACGAGGGTGCCGTCGTCCATCCGTACGGCGACCGCGCGGTCCTCGTCCCCGGGGTAGCGGAAGGCGAGGGATTCGCCGGGCAGCAGTCGCGCGGCGATCTGCTTCGGGGCGGGCGCCTTCCCGTCCTCGGCGTCACCGTGCCGGTGGAGGATTCCACCCGCCACGGCCAGACCTCCCACGGCGAGGCCGCCGGAGACCGTGGCGACGATCCGGAGGTAGTCGCGCCGGGTGGTCAGCGAGTCCGCGGCGATCCTGTCGTGCAGCGCTTCGCGGGGATCGCTCCCGGGGCCGTGGTCGGGGCCCGGCGGCTGCTGTTCGGTGACGCTCATCGGCTGACGTCCTTCCCGTTGATCTCGACGACGGGAAGTCCGCCGGGTACCGGCCACCGGACCCGCTCGGCGGGCACGACCATGGCCACGCCGGTGCGGACCTCGCTCTCGCCGAAGACGAAGGTGTCGGCGACCTGCACACCGGGGCGTTCCGCCTGGAGTTCCTCGACGGTGCCGTAGAAGAGGGCGCCGGTCGGGCAGACGGTGGCGCACATGGGGGCGAGCCCGTACGCGGTGCGGTCGTAGCAGAGGTTGCACTTCATCTGAAGCTTCGCCTGGAGGTCGATCTTCGGGACACCGAAGGGGCAGGCGTTCACACAGTTGGCACAGCCGATGCAGCGGGTGGTGTCGGCCTGCTGCACGACGCCGTCGGCGGTGACCAGGATCGCGTCCGCCGGGCAGACCTCGGCACAGGGGGCCACCGGGTCCTCGCAGTGCATACAGACCGTGGGAAGGGACGCGACGGATGAACCCTCGTCGGTGTAGTCGAGGTGGATCATCGACTTGCCGCGGTGCGAGTCGCATTCCCGGCAGGCGGAGACACAGGCCTGACAGCCGATGCAGCGCCCCGGGTCGATGAACATCGTTCTGCCCATCATCCGGGCATCAGCTCCTTTCCGAGGTGCCGCGGCCCTGCGGTGCGGTGGGCGGCAACGGGTCGGTACGGGAGACCTGGGTCTCGGGGTAGGCGATGTGGCCGGGGGCGACGGGCGGCGCGGGGACCTCGTCGATCGCTTCGGCGGGTTCGAGGCGGCAGGCGCAGACCTTGTACTCAGGGATCTTGGAGCGTGGGTCCAGGGCGTCGATGGTCAGTGCGTTGGCCGCTGTGGGGACGGGCCAGTGGTAGGGGATGAACACCGTGTCGGGCCGGATCGCCTCGGTGACGAGGGCGGGAAAGACCTCGCTGCCGCGCCGGGTGACGACACGGACGGGTTCGCCGTTGCGGAATCCGTGCGAGGGGTGGACCTCGGCCCAGGGCCGGGGAGTCTGCTCCACGAGGGCGCCCAGCCGGCGGGTCTGGTTGCCGGAGAGGAAGTGCGCGACGGTGCGTCCGGTGGTGAGCGTCATCGGGTGCTCGTCGTCGTAGGGGTCCGCCGGCGGATGCCACTCGACGACCTGCAGGTGGATCCTGCCGTCCGCGTGGTAGGTCGTTCCGTCCTCGAACAGCCGGGGGGTGCCGGGGTGGTCGGCGGACGGGCAGGGCCAGGAGATCCCGCCGGTCTCCTCGAGCCGTTCGTAGGTGATGCCGGAGTAGTCGATGACGGTGCCCGCGGAGGCCCTGCGCAGTTCGTCG
The DNA here is from genome assembly GCF_040630715.1 of Streptomyces sp. NPDC005752. Classification (NCBI taxonomy): domain Bacteria; kingdom Bacillati; phylum Actinomycetota; class Actinomycetes; order Kitasatosporales; family Streptomycetaceae; genus Streptomyces; species Streptomyces sp. NPDC005752. Next base: position 201,197 of record NZ_JBEXYB010000010.1, read on the forward strand.
AAGACGTCGCGGGAGCCGCCGTAGGTGAATTTGTCCCCCTCACCGAGGCGCCGGGCGATCTCGCACATCACCCAGGTGTCGGTGCGTACGCCGGCGGGCGGTTCCTGGGCCTTGTTGTGCTTGACGACCCTCGCCTCGGCGTTGGCCATCACGCCTTCGTCCTCGGCCCAGATCGTGACGGGGAAGACGACGTGCGCGTTGGCGGCCGTCTCGGAGAGGAAGAAGTCGAACTGGGCGTGGAACTCGGTGGTGTCGTACCCCTCCTTGACCACGGCGTAGTTGGGGAGCGAGACGAAGGGGTTGTTGCAGATGCCGATCAGCCCGCGGATCTCGCGGCGCTGCATCTGCCAGACCATCTCCATCATCGAGGTCCCCGCGGCCGGGAGTTCGGACTCCTGGATGCCCCAGATCTCGCAGATCTGCCGACGGTGCTCCTCGTTCAGGATCGAGCGGCCGCCGGGGAGGAGGTCGGCCTTCTGGCCGTGCTCGCGGCCGCCCTGGCCGTTGCCCTGCCCGGTGAGGGTGCCGTAGCCGGCACCGGGCTTGCCGATGTGGCCGGTGGCGGTACAGAGGTTGATCACACTGAGGCAGTTCTCCACGCCCTGCGTGTGGTGTTCGATCCCCCGGGCGTGGAAGGCCATGGCCTTGGGCGCGCGGGCGAAGGCGCGGGCGACCTGGACGATCTGCTCCGCGGGGACCCCGCAGATCTCGGCGGCCCGGGACGGGGGGTAGTGGGCGACGTCGGCCTTGACCTCCTCCCAGCCGGTGGCGTGGGCCGCGAGGTAGGCCTCGTCGGTGAGGCCCTCCTCGACGACCACGTTCAGCACGGCGTTGAAGAAGGCGGAGTCGGTGCCCGACCTGAGCGCGACGTGGATGTCGGCGGTGCGCGCGACCGCCGTCTCACGCGGGTCGATCACGATCAGTGTGGCGCCGCGGTCCCGGGCTCCCCAGACGTACTGGGTCAGCACCGGGAAGCACTCGCCGACGTTGGCCCCGGCGAGCAGCAGGCAGTCGGTGAGCAGGATGTCGGAGAAGGGGTTGCCGGCCCGGTCGATGTTGAAGGCGAGCTTGTTGGCACCGGCTGCGCTGACCATGCAGAGCCGGCCGTTGTAGTCGACGTGCCGCGTCTTCAGCGCCACCCGGGCGAACTTGCCGACCAGATACGTCTTCTCGGTGAAGAGACTGGCCCCGCCGAGCACACCGAAGGCGTCCCTCCCGTGGGCCTCCTGGATACGCCTGATCTCGGAGACGGTGAAGTCGAGCGCCTCGTCCCAGGAGACCTCCCGCAACTCCTCGTCGCGGGAGCGCCGCATCAGGGGGGCCGTGAGCCGGTCCGGGTGGTTGACCTGCTGGTAGGCGTTGATGCCCTTGGGGCAGAGCCGCATGCGGTTGATGTCGTGGTTGCGGGGCTCCACGCCGAAGACCTTGCCGCCGCGGTCCACGCGCAGATACATCCCGCACTGGACACCGCAGAAGCAGCAGTGGGTCGGGACGAGCGTCTCGCCGTTCTGGTCGGCGTGCCACCGGTCGGCCGGGATCCCGCCCGCGTCCCGGAAGCCGCGGGTGCCGGGCGGAGCGAGCGAGGGATCGAGGGGGACGACCGTACGGCCGTCGGCTGCGCGTGGGTCCGCGGTCACTTGAAGCCCTTCTTGACCTGGGTGAGATAGGCGTTGCCGCGCAGTACCCGCTTGCAGCGCGGGCAGTATTCGGCCCATGCGTCGAAGCCGAGTTCGAGGTCCCGCATGGTTCCGCGGAGGTTCTCGACGTACGGGCCGGTGTCGATGGCCTCACCGCAGCGGCGGCAGGCGAAGACCTCGTCGTCCTGGCGGTCGGTGTACTTGAAGAGCTGCATGCCGACCGCCGCCGGGCGCTGGACGATGTGGAAGAACTTCCCGAACGGGATGTAGATCAGGGTGAAGACCACCGAGACCATGTGGAGGATCGCCAGGAACTCGTAGCCTCCGCCGTGCAGGAAGATCGAGGAGAAGGTGAGCAGCAGGCCCGTCACGGAGATGATGATCAGGGCGAGCAGCGGCACCATGTCGTAGGCGAACCGCTGTCCGGTGATGGCCCCGCGGTCCTTCATCCGGCGCCAGAGGAAATACGAGGCGCCGGGGATCACCAGGACCGCGGCGATGTCCAGGCCGTGGAACATCACCCAGCCGATGAAGTTCAGCGAGTCGAAGCCGAGGATCTTGATGCCCCAGACGCGCATCTCGTAGCCGGGCCCCGAGCCGCTGCCGGAGGTGAAGGTGAACCAGCCCCAGGTCAGCGGGAAGGTGATCAGCGCGGCGAGGACGCAGCCCCAGAAGATCAACTGGTGGGCGGCCCAGCGCGCGTGGGAGCGGGCCCCGAGGAACTTCTGGAAGCCCAGGTAGGTCGCGATCATCCTCGGCAGGGCGGTTGGTGCCGTGCGGAAGTTCTCGGCCGAGAACAGGCTCCGCCAGCCGTTCCTGAAGAGCCGCCGGGCGCCCGGGGCCGAGACCCAGACCGTGTAGCGGTGGGCGACCCCGAAGGCGAGGAAGACGGTGGCGACGGCGTAGGGCAGCAGCGCCGAGTCGAAGTCGTGCAGCAGGCGGCTGCCGAACACGATCGCCAAAATCAGCAGGCCCGACACGACGGCTCCGGCCAGCGTCGCGCGGCCGGAGACGGTCCGGGGGAGCCTCTGCGCAACCCTCGCCGCGAGGGAGGGCCCGGTTGCAGGGGTTCCCTGCCCGGGTTGCGGGCCGTCCGTCCCACCGGACGTGCCGGTGGGGGCACCGGGCTCGGACGGCTCGGCTGCGGCGGGCGGTTCTGGTGGCTCGGTCACCCGGCCACCGTAGGACCGTTACGGGGCGATTGGCCCCGTATGTGACTCGATGGTGTGATCGCGTCGCCCAGGTGGCCCGCAATCCCGGCGGGCCGCCGCTCCACCCCGGTGCGCACACCACTGCCCGTGCTGACGCCCCCGGATCCCGCGCCGACGCCTGTACGTTCGCCGGTACACGGCACCACCGCCTCCGGAGGAGCTCACCATGACCGAGGAACAGCCCCGTCCGGGTCCGCTGGACGCACTGACTGACGTGGCCGGGATCCGCGTCGGGCACGCCCGGGTGCCGGGCGAGGGCGCGCTGAGCGGGACCACGGTCGTCCTCGCCCCCGAGGGCGGAGCCGTGGCCGCCGTCGACGTACGCGGGGGCGGGCCGGGCACCCGGGAGACGGACGCGCTCGATCCGCGCAATCTGGTGCAGCGGATCGACGCGGTCGTCCTGACCGGCGGCAGCGCGTACGGGCTCGACGCCGCGGCCGGCGTGATGGCGTGGCTCGAGGAGCAGGGGCGCGGTGTCCGGGTCGGCCCCGACCCCTCGCAGGTGGTGCCGGTGGTTCCGGCCGCCTGCCTCTTCGACCTGGGCCGGGGCGGCGCGTGGCGGGCCCGGCCCGACGCGTCGACCGGACGTGCCGCCGTGGAGGACGCCGCCGCGTCCGGGCCGGGGACACAGGTCCCCGAGGGCACGGTGGGAGCCGGTACGGGAGCGGTGGCCGGGCAGATCAAGGGCGGAGTCGGCACGGCCAGCGTGCGCCTGGCCTCCGGGACCACCGTCGCGGCACTGGCCGTCGTCAACGCGGCGGGTTCCGTCCTCGATCCCCGCACCGGGGTTCTGTACGGCGAGTACGGCATGGGAGAGCCACCCGTGCACCCCGCGCACACGGTGCACGAGGCCGCGCGCCGACGGCTCGCCGAGCTCCGGGGCGACGGCGCCGAGGCCGGCGGCGGGGGCGGCGGACAGGGCGGCAGGCAGAGGGGCGGCGTCCTCAACACCACGCTCGCCGTCGTCGCCACCGATGCCGCGCTCACCCGCCCCCAGGCGCAGAAGCTCGCAGGCACGGCGCACGACGGGCTGGCCCGCGCCGTCCGCCCCGTGCACCTGCTCACCGACGGGGACACCGTGTTCGCCCTTTCCACCGGCCGACTGACGATGCCCACGGAGCCCACGGCCGCGCTCAACGAGATCCTGGCCGCGGGGGCGGACGCCCTGACCCGCGCCGTCGTGAAGGCCGCCAGTGCGGCCCGGGGGGTCGACGGCCCCGGAGGCACGTTCCCCTCGTACAGCGAGCTCTACGGCGCATCCTGAGGCGGCCGGGAGCCTCTCAGGTGACCGTTCCGAACAAACCGGGAACTTTCTGCGTGCGCGGTACGTTTTTTGCGAACCCCGGTCACGATGTCAGCCCCAGGGACTACGTTATGCACGCATCGGGTAACACGCGGCGACGGCCTGGAGACAGCACCTTGAGCGATCCGTACGAGACAACCGAGCAGCACCTCGAGCGACTCCTGCGATGCGCCCTCAACTCCTTCGACCTGTCCGATGCAACGGTCGACAGGCTCGGGACGGCGCTGGCGCACAGCAGTGCTCTGCACTCGTCCCACCACAGTTCCGTCCTGCACCGCGAGACCTACCGGCACACCTATCTGCTCTCCGACGGCACCGCACTCACCCTGTGGGAGCTGGTGCACGGCGGCGGCAGGGATGTCCCGGCCCCGGCCCGCCACGAGCTGTACGACGACGAGGGCGACGCACAGATCGCGGCGTCGCGCCTCGCGGGCAGCTTCCGGGACACCCCCGCTCTCGGTGACGACAGCCTGCGCGAGGACCTGGAGGCGCTCACCCTGCTCATGAGCGTCCCCCCGGCACCCCTGCCCCGGATGTACGCCCCGGACAACTCGGCGGACCACGCCCGCCGCGTCCTGCGCCGCGCGGAGAACGGCGGCCGTCCGGGCGCCCGGACGGCCGGTCTCCTCCGGTCGGCCTTCGCCCACCACATCACCCAGGTCTTCGGCCGCCAGTACCGCGTCGACGGGCGTGACGCCGGATTCACGCTCTACGAGCACGCCTTCCTCCTCCTGGACGGCAGCGAGACCAGCCTGTGGGAGGTCGAGCACACGGCCACACCCGACGGCCGCCACATGTGCGAGGTCTACGACGACGAACAGGCCGCGCGCCTGGCCATGGAGGACCGCACCCGGATCTGCTGACAGGCGCGGACGCCGCGGGCGGAGCGCCAGGACGGCACGGCCCCGGGTTCCGGAGCCGTGCCGGCCGACCTCGTCGGGCCGCGGCCCAACGTCAGCGGATCACCCGGCCAGGCCCGCCGGCTCGGTCTCCTTCAGGATCGCGTCGTCCTGAGCCCGCGAAGGCTCCGTGTCGTCCCCGCCGGCCTCCAGGTGCACCCCGGGCCTGAGGGGCAGGGCGAACATCACGAGGAAGATCACCACGAGGACCCCGGCCACCCACCACAGCGACTGCTGGAAGGCGTTCACGAACGCCGGACCCATCGCCTCCGGCGGCAGCCGGTCACTGATCGAGCCGAAGAAGACGACCGAGACGAGCCCCAGCCCCAGCGCCGTACCCATCTGCTGCACGGTGTTGATCAGCCCGGACGCCGACCCGGAGTGCTCCTTCGGCACTCCGGAGAGCACGGCGTCCGTCAGCGGAGCCACGATCAGCCCCATGCCCGCGCCCATGACCACCAGCGGGAGCGCCATCTGCCAGGAGCTGATGTCCAGTCCGTACCGCCCGGCCTCCCAGATGTAGAGCAGCAGCCCGGTGATCATCAGCAGCGCGCCGGCCTGCAGCACCTTCCGGCCGAAGCGGGGCACGAGCTTCTGTACCGATATTCCCGCGGCGCACGAGACGGCGACCGAGAACGGGACGCCGGTCGTGCCTGCCCGCAGTGCGCTCCAGCCGAGTCCGATCTGCATGTAGAGCGTCCAGACCAGGAAGAAGATCCCCATGACGATCCCGAAGGTCAGCTGCACCGCGGTGCCCGCCGCGAAGCTCTTCACCCGGAACAGCGACAGTTCGATGAGCGGCGAGCCGTCCCGACTCGCCTTGCGGCGTTCGACGGCGACGAGCGCGACGAAGACCAGGAGGCTCGCAACCATCGACACGTAGCCCCACAGCGGCCAGCCCAGCTCACGTCCCCTGGTGAGCGGGTAGAGCAGCATGAGGAGGCCGAGTGTCACCAGGGCCACACCGGTCAGGTCCAGGCGCAGCGCCTTGGGCGCCTTGGACTCGCTGATGAACTTCTTCCCGAGCAGCAGCCCGGCGATGCCGACCGGCAGGTTGATCAGGAAGATGGGCCGCCACTCGAGGCCGAAGAGGTTCCATTCGGTGAGCAGTGCGCCCAGCAGGGGCCCTGACACCGCTCCGAGTCCCACGATCGCGCCGAAGAGTCCGAAGACCTTGCCTCGCTCGTGCGCCGGGAAGGTGGCGTGCACGATCGACAGCACCTGCGGCACCATCAGCGCGGCCATTCCGCCCTGCAGGATGCGCGAGGCCACGAGCATCTCGGGGTTGGCGGCGAAGCCGCAGAGGGCGGAGGCCAGCGTGAAGCCCCCGATGCCGACGAGGAAGAGCCGCTTGCGTCCGTGGATGTCGCCGAGCCGGCCGCCCGTGATCAGACCCGCCGCGAAGGCAAGCGCGTATCCGGCGGTGATCCACTGGATCGACGTGAACGAGGCGCCGGTGTCACGCGTGATGCTCGGGATGGCGACATTGACGATCGTGACGTCGACCAGGTCCATGAAGGCCGCGGTCATCACGATCGCGAGCGCGATCCAGCGGCGCCGGTCCGCCGGGTCCTGCGATGTTGCCGATCCTGCTGACGCCGTGCGGGCGGCAGCGGTGACCGACGGGGATTCGGGAGAAGTCATGGGAGGAAGTTAGACGTCCATCAGGTCAGATGATGACCTGATGGACGGGCATCCTCTACCCATGACAGACACCCCGGCACGGCTGCTGAAACTCCTGTCGCTCCTCCAGACGCCGAGGGAGTGGCCGGGCGGCGAGCTGGCCGGACGGCTGGACGTCAGCCCGCGTACGATCCGCCGCGACATCGACCGGCTCCGCGATCTGGGCTATCCGGTCGAGGCGTCGCGCGGTTCGATCGGCGGCTACCGCCTGGTCGCGGGCTCCGCCATGCCGCCGCTCCTGCTGGACGACGAGGAGGCGGTGGCCATCGCGGTGGGGCTGCGGGCGGGTGCCGGGCATGCCATCGAGGGCGTCGACGAGGCGTCCGTACGCGCACTGGCGAAGCTGGAGCAGGTGCTGCCGTCCCGGTTGCGGCACAGGGTCTCCTCCCTGCAGAACGCCACGGTGCCCCTCACTCGTGGGGACGGCGCGACCATCGACCCCCGGACGCTGACGGTGATCGCTTCGGCGGTCACCGGGCGTGAGCGGCTGCGCTTCGGCTACCGGGCGAGGGACGGCGCCGCGTCGAAGCGGCAGGTCGAGCCGTACCGGCTGGTGAGCACGGGCAGCCGCTGGTATCTCGTGGCGTACGACCTGGAACGCGAGGACTGGCGCACGTTCCGGGTGGACCGGGTGAGTGAGCCCGTCGCCACCGGGGCCCGCTTCACGCCTCGCGAGCTGCCCGCCGGGAGCGAGGACGCCGCGGCGCTTCTCGCCCGGTCGAGGTCCCGCACACAGCCGAGGGTGCACATCGATGTGACGTTCGAGGCGCCGGCCGACTTCGTGGCGGCCCGGCTGCCCGCGGAGCTGGGCGCGCTGGAGCCGAGCGGGGAACACGGCTGCCGGCTTCGGACGAGTTCCATGAGCTCGCTGGAGTGGGTGGCCCTGCGGCTCGCCCTGGTGGACTGCGCGTTCGAGGCGCACGGCCCTCCGGAGCTGGTGGAGTACCTCGGCGTCCTGGGTGCCCGTCTGTCCCGCGCCGCGTCATCCGGGCGGGCGGCGGGGCGGACATGAATGAGCCCCGGCGCCGGGGGGGGGTGGGCGCCGGGACTCAGCTCATGGGACCGGCAGGAGACCGGTCGTCGGGCCGGTGCGAACCGGCTTGATGGTGAGATTACGGGTTATCCGCTCATGCCGCAGCGTCAAAGCCCGTGTCGTGAGCCATTCGCTTCAATTCGAGCAGTGCGTGCTTCTCGATCTGGCGGATCCTCTCCCGCGTCAGACCGTGCTGCTTGCCCACCTCGGTGAGGGTCCGCTCGCGGCCGTCCTCGATCCCGTACCGCATCTTGATGATGGAGGCGGTGCGGTTGTCGAGCTTTCCGATCAGGTCCTCGAGCTCTTCACTGCGCAGCAGCGTCATCACGGACTGTTCCGGCGACACGGCGGAGGTGTCTTCCAGCAGGTCCCCGAACTGGGTGTCGCCGTCGTCGTCCACCGACATGTTGAGGCTGACCGGGTCACGGGCCCAGTCCAGGACGTTGCCGACGCGCTCGGTGTTGGAGTCGAGCTCGGCGGCGATCTCCGCGTGCTCCGGGTCGCGCCCGTGCTCGCGGTTGAACTCGCGCTGCACGCGCCGGATCCTGCCGAGCTCCTCCACGAGGTGGACGGGGAGCCGGATCGTGCGCGACTGGTCGGCGATGGAACGGGTGATGGCCTGCCTGATCCACCACGTGGCATACGTGGAGAACTTGAAGCCCTTGGCGTAGTCGAACTTCTCGACCGCGCGCACCAGGCCCGCGTTCCCCTCCTGGATCAGGTCGAGCAGGGGCAGGCCCGCCCTCGGGTAGCGCCTGGCCACGGCAACGACGAGCCGCAGGTTGGAGCGGATGAATATGTCCTTGGCGCGCTCGCTCTCGGCGACCAGCGCCTGAAGCTCCTCACGCTTCGCTCCACCGGCTTCGCTCTCCACCACCCCGTCGAGGATCTGCTGGGCGAAGACGCCCGCCTCGATCGTCTGTGAGAGCTCGACCTCCTTGGCGGCGTCGAGCAGCGGTGTGCGGGCGATCTCGTCCAGGTACATGCCGACCAGGTCGCGATCGGCGATCTCCCCGCCCACGGCGCGAACACTGCTTGCCCGGTTGGTCCCGCCGGTGCTGGCGGACGAACGACGGGCGACGGCACGGGTTGCCATGCGTGCTCCCTTGCTGAGTAGGTCGCGACACCCTCCCGGGTGCCCTGCATCCGATGGAAACAACGACTGGAATCCGGACAGAATTCCCACGACGCCCATTCACTTCCGAGATCATGCAGTACCCTGTCGCCCCCAGAAAGGGGACATCCAGTGCAGATACCCACAGAAGTGCAGGTCAGACCGGGCGTGGAAGCCGACCTGGAGGCCCTCACGGACATCTACAACCATTACGTCCGTGAGACCGCGCTCACATTCGACATGACCGCCTTCACTCCTGCGGAGCGCCTGCCCTGGTTGCGCTCCCACCCGCAAGACGGTCCCTACAGGCTGCTGGTTGCTCTGGACCCGGGTACCCGGGTCGGGGCGCCCCATGCCCTCGGTTACGCCACCAGCAGCCCGTACCGCCCGAAGGCGGCGTACGGCACATCGGTCGAGGTGAGCGCGTACCTCGCTCCCGGCTCCACGGGCCGCGGCATCGGCACGCTTCTCTACAAGGCACTGTTCGAGGCTCTGGCCGACGAGGACGTCCACCGCGCCTACGCCGCGATCGCGCAGCCGAACGAGCCGTCGGTCCGGCTCCACGACGCCTTCGGCTTCCGCCACATCGGCACGTACACGGAGGTGGGCCGGAAGTTCGGCCGCTACTGGGACGTGTCCTGGTACGAGAAGCCGCTTCTCAGCCGAACTGCACCGACCGCTTCGCCAGGCCCATCCAGAAACCGTCGATGACACTGCGCCCCTGACCGAGCTCGGCCTCGGCCGCCCCGAGCGTGACGAACAGCGGCGCGAAGTGCTCGGTGCGGGGGTGGGCCAGCCTGCCCGCCGGTGAGGCGTGCTCGAAGTCCAGCAGGGAGTCGACGTCCTGGGCCTGGAGCGCCCGGTTCCCCCAGTCGTCGAACTCCGCCGACCAGCCGGGAGTGCCACCGCCGGCATGCCTCAGCGCAGCCAGGTTGTGCGTGAAGAAGCCGCTCCCGACGATCAGCACGCCCTCGTCGCGCAACGGGGCGAGCTTTCGGCCGATGGCCATCAGCTTCTGGGGATCGAGCGTCGGCATCGAGATCTGGAGGACGGGGATGTCCGCGGCCGGGAACATCTCGACCAGCGGCACGTACGCCCCGTGGTCGAGGCCGCGGTCGGGGATGTCCTGGACCGGGGTCCCGGCTCCGCGCAGCAGTTTGCGGACGTCGTCCGCGAGTTCCGGGGCGCCCGGGGCCGCGTACCGCACCTGGTAGTAGTGCTCCGGGAAGCCCCAGAAGTCGTAGACCAGCGGCACGGCCGCGGTGGCGCCGAGGGCGAGCGGCGCCTCCTCCCAGTGCGCGGAGACCATCAGGATCGCCTTGGGGCGCGGCAGCCCGGCCGACCACGCGGCGAGCTCCCCGGGCCATACCGGGTCGTCGGCGAGCGGCGGGGCGCCGTGCGAGAGATAGAGGGCGGGCATACGTTCCGCGACTGTCATGACACTCCCATTCCTCTGCCGATCAAGGTATGTGTGTTCACTACAGGTACCGGGAACGGGCATCTGCGCGAGCACCTGGGATTCGGTGGATCGGCTCTTCGGGACCGAATCTTTGAATCTTCAAGTTCCAACTACCGGAGACCTTAGCTCTATCTAGTTCAACTTTCAAGAAAAGGTCGTACAGTGGAGTACATGACCACGGCATCACCCGGCGGGCCCCGGTGGCTCACCGACGAAGAGCAGAGCGTTTGGCGCGCCTACCTGCACGCCACCACGCTCATGGAGGACCATCTCGACCGCCAGTTGCAGCGCGACGCCGGCATGCCGCACATCTACTACGGGCTGCTCGTGAACCTCTCGCAGGCCCCGCGGCGGCAGAAGCGCATGACCGAACTGGCCAAGGACGCCAAGATCACCCGATCCCGTCTCTCGCACGCCGTCGCCCGGCTGGAGAAGAACGGCTGGGTCCGCCGCGAGGACTGCCCCTCCGACAAGCGCGGCCAGAACGCGGTCCTCACCGACGAGGGCTACGAGATGCTGGCGCGGTCCGCGCCGGGACACGTCGAAGCCGTGCGCCAGGCGATGTTCGCAAGGCTCAGCCCCCAGCAGGTGCAGAGCCTCGGCGAGATCATGCAGGTCATCGCCACCGGGCTGCAGCCGGAGGACGTGGACGCGGATCTGCCCTGGCTCCGCTGAGCGGAACCAGGGCAGGGACGAGCCGTTCGGGCCGGAGGGCGCCGGAATTCACGCCCCGGTCCGGCGCCGGGATTCACGCCGCCCGGCCCGGCGCCGGGATTCACGCCGCCCGGCCCGGCGCCGGGATTCACGCCGCCCGGCCCGGCGCCGGGATTCACGCCGCCCGGCCCGGCGCCGGACCG